>CAZXHW010000309.1:0-8688 GCA_964639915.1 uncultured Heliomicrobium sp. | reverse complement strand
GTGGACGCGGTGGCTTCGGCGGCGGCGGTGGTCGTGGCGGCTTCGGCGGCGGCGGTGGTCGTGGCGGCGGCGGTGGTCGTGGTGGCGGACGCTACTAGACATTAGCGTTCGAAAGAAAATCTCCCATAAAGCACACGAAGAGGCACGAGGGGAGAAAGAATATTTTTGTTTTCTTCGTGAAACTTCGTGTGGCTTCGTGGGGAGATGGTTCTGTTGAACCAAATTATTGCGCGTTTCGATTTTTGGAAAACGCGCCTAAAGGAACGTAATGAATTTTGTTGAGTTGGGATTGAATCAGCCACTGGCTGATCGTTGTAAATCCCTCGGTTATGTAGAGCCAACACCCATTCAACGACAGGCGATACCTGTTGTTCTGGCTGGCTCTGATTTGATTGGTTGTGCTTCTACAGGCACAGGTAAAACCGCAGCATTTTTGCTGCCAGTTTTGCAAAGACTGGGAACTGAAAAACGCGAAAATAATAAACGCGCTGTGAGAGTTCTGATTTTGACTCCGACTCGCGAACTGGCCACGCAAGTTACTGACAACTTGCACGAGCTGGACGCCAAGCGGAAAGTCCGCGCTGTGACCATCGTCGGTGGGGCAAGCTTTAACAAACAGAATCTGGAACTTAGAAAAGGCGTTCAAGTCGTTATTGCCACGCCGGGACGGTTGACGGATCACATTGAAAATAAAACGATTGATCTTTCACGCGTAGAAGTGTTGGTGTTGGACGAAGCCGACAGAATGTTGGATATGGGCTTTTTGCCCGTGATTCGCCAAATCATCTCTCTGTTGCCAGGCGACCGGCAAACACTCCTCTTTTCGGCAACGATGTCCGCGGCGGTTGAAGGCATTGCCCGGCAATATATGGATTCTCCGGAAACTGTGAATGTGAATCCTCGCGGTAAAGCTGCGGTGACTGTCAAACAGACGGCTTATCCGGTAGCGTTGGAATCCAAAACCAATCTGTTGCTGCACCTGTTGGAACGTGAGCGCTTCGAACGTGTTCTGGTATTTACTCGCACGCGTCGCGGAGCTGAGCGCTTGTCCACGTTGCTGGCTGCGCGCAAACACCAGGTCAATCGCATTCACGCAGACCGTTCGCAGTCCCAACGTGAAGCGGCGTTGCGCGGTTTTCGCGATGGACGGTTTCGCGTCCTGGTGGCGACGGATATCGCCGCTCGCGGAATTGACGTGGATTCGATTTCGCACGTCATCAACTTTGACTTGCCGGATGTGGCGGAAGATTACGTTCACCGCATCGGCCGTACAGGTCGCGCGGGAAACGAAGGCCAGGCGCTGTCATTGTTGACGCCGGTTGATGAACTTTCAATGCGTGCAATCGAAAAGCTGACAGGGCAAAAGGTCGAGCGTGTTTTGCTCGAAGGTTTTGGCGGGATGGCTCCCGTTACTGAAAAAACATCATCGCCAACGCAGGCTCGTGGCCATTTTCGCTCTTTCAATTCGCGTCGCTCTGGCAGACGCCAGTTCGCTTAAGCCCGGTTTCAAGCCGGATGATTTAACCAAAGCCCCCGCGTGTATTTACACGCGGGGGCTTTGCCGCAAATGCTTGCATCAATCCGCCGGATTTCGTAGTCTCGCAGCCGGTCAACCACAACCCAATTCATCATTCCGAACTTCGATTGCGAGAATTAAAGATGAGGTTAATTAGTTCGCTTACCGTCTTGTTATTTCTTTTCTTGCTGGCTGCTTGCCAGCAACCAGCAATGCAACCGGCTGCAACCGCGACTCCTGCAACTGTGGCAACTGAAGCTTCGCCCGAAGTGGTTGCTTCTCCATCACCATTGGCAGTGACGCTGCCCCCGCTGCCTGACAAGTTTGCACCGGTTGAATTTACCGACGTGACGTCCCAGGCCGGAATCAAGTTTCGCCATAACAACGGCGCTTACGGCAAAAAGTATCTGCCCGAAACCACTGGTTCAGGCTGCGCATTTCTGGATTACGACAATGACGGCTGGCAGGACGCGCTGCTGATCAACGCAACAGATTTTGAAGATGCGCCGAAAAAACGCCGCTCGGTGATGGCGCTTTATCATAACAATCAGAACGGCACATTTACGGATGTTACTGCCGCCGCTGGGCTGGCAAAACCAATGTACGGGATGGGCGCATCCATTGGCGATTACGACAACGATGGGTTCGACGACATTTATGTCACGGCGTTCGGCGAAAATAAGCTCTTTCGCAACGCAGGCAACGGCAAATTCACCGACGTCACCGCCAAAATGGGCGTTGGAGGTTTGGCGACGGATTTTTCCACCAGCGCTGCCTGGCTGGATTATGACAAAGACGGCAAACTGGATTTGTTTGTTGCCAATTACGTTGAATGGTCCATCGAAAAGGACGTGCATTGTTCGCTGGATGGCACGAATAAGAGTTATTGCACCCCGGAAAATTACAAAGGCCAATCGGCCAAGCTTTATCACAACACGGGCAACAAGTTTGAAGACGTGACAGCAAAGGCTGGCGTTGGCGATCCGACCAGCAAATCTCTTGGCGTGGGGACGTTTGATTACAATCTGGATGGCTTGGTTGATATTTTCGTCGCCAACGACACGCAACCGAACAAGCTTTACAAAAACAACGGTAACGGCACGTTTACAGAAGTTGCCACCACTGCCGGAGTCGCTTTCAGTGAAGAAGGCAAGGCGCGCGCAGGCATGGGCGTTGATTTCGCCGATTACGACGGCAGCGGGTATCCCAGCTTGATCGTCGGCAATTTCTCGAACGAAATGCTCGGCGTGTATCACAACGAAGGCAAATCCGGACTTTTCATTGACGAAGCGCCCAATACAAATATGGGACAGGCAACACTGCTCAGCCTGACGTTCGGGTTGTTCTTTTTTGATTACGACCTCGACGGTAAGCCCGACATCTTTTTGGCGAACGGCCACGTCGCCGATGACATCAGTAAAGTCCAGCCGAAAATCACATACGCCATGCGGCCGAAGCTGTTCCACAACGAAGGCAAAAAGAAATTCACCGAAACGACGGCCAAGGCAGGCAAACCCTTTACCCGCCCAGTAATTGCGCGCGGAACCGCTTATGCCGATTTCGATAACGATGGTGACCTGGACATTTTGATGACAACCAACGGCGGCCCTGCATACTTGCTTCGAAATGAAGGCGGTAATCAGGCACGCTTTGCTCGATTTAAAACCATCGGAGTTGGCTCCAACCGCAATGGCATTGGAGCGAAGCTGACTATTTTCCTGCCCGATGGCACAAAGCAGTGGCAAACCGTCCACAGCGGGTCCAGTTACTGTTCGCAGAGTGAGTTGGCGCTGACCTTCGGCCTTGGCCGCAACGACAAAATTGATCGCGTTGAAATCGAATGGCCTAATGGCAAAATAGACAAGCTGTCGGGCATGGCGGCAAACCAGCTTTATGTCGTCAAAGAAGGCGGCGGCGTCACTGAAAGCAAACCGCTACCGATGGCTGCGCCTTCACCACAGCCTTCGCCGAGCGCAACGATTGCTGCGAAATAAGAGGTGCAAGCGACAATGGGAGCAAAAGCAGTCGAGGTAAAGCCGGATCGTCAACTGAACAGTGAAGCGAATAAGCTTGCACCAGAAGATCGTGCGGCTCATGACTGGTATAGATTTGTCTTGTCGTACCCACCGCATCTTGTACGCGACTACTTGCGGCGGTTTGAGGTCTCTTCGTCCGAACGTGTCCTTGATCCTTTTTGCGGGACTGGGACAACTATTGTCGAATGCCAGAAATTGGGTATTCCGAGTATTGGCCTCGAAGCTAATCCAATGGCTTATTTTGCTTGTCAGGTGAAAATAGATTGGGAGATTGACTCGATCGGTTTAATCGCGGACTGCAATCGGGTGGCGAGCTTGGCACAAGCGATGATGAATGATTCAGGGGTTGAAGACGAAAATTTACCGCTTTTCAAAACTTACCGATCCCATCCTCTTCAACTCAGGTCTTTGCCGCAGGAAAGTTTTAAGCTTCTATTGACCAATTCGATAAGTCCGTTGCCACTTCATAAGACGCTTATTCTGATTGAGTGTCTGCAAAAATACGGGGATGAAAAATATCGACAACATCAGATGCTTGCATTGGCTAAGGCTATCGTCTTTTCAATTAGTAATTTGCATTTTGGCCCGGAAGTTGGTGTTGGGCCAGCCAAATCAGATGTAGCAGTTCTTTCGGCATGGATGGCTGGTGTGCAGGCAATAGCGGATGATTTACAGATGTTGAAAAAAGCGAAAGCCCCTTCAGCAACTGTCCATCGAGTTGATTCGCGTCGCTTGTGCGAAGTTCTCGAACCTAATTCGATTGATGCTGTCATAACATCGCCACCTTACCCGAACGAAAAGGACTACACTCGCACAACGCGGCTGGAATCGGTTCTACTTGGGTTTATTCGTGGCAAATCAGATTTGCGCACCCTTAAAGAAGATTTACTGCGTTCAAACACACGCAACGTTTACAAAGGCGACGATGACGATCAATGGGTAAGCGAACACAAGGAGATTCAACGTATTGCCGAATCTATAGAAACACGCCGCATTGAACTTGGGAAAACAAGCGGCTTTGAACGGCTATACCCAAGAGTTACTAAACTTTATTTCGGAGGAATGGCTCGACACTTAGCCGAATTACGTACTGTTCTTCGCCCTGGCGCACGTTTGGCCTATGTCGTTGGCGATCAGGCTTCATATCTAAGAGTTATGATTCGCACTGGGCAATTACTTGCAGACATCGCACAATCTCTCGGTTATGAATTGGTTGGTATTGACCTTTTTCGAACCCGACTTGCCACAGCTACTAAAGAACAGTTACGGGAAGAAGTCGTTGTGCTTCGCTGGCCCGGTTATTAGCTGAATAATGACTTAATGGATAAGATAAAGAAGCTCAATCGCTACGCCCAAATCATTGAACGCATCTTTTTTGCACACTACAAGAAAGGCGTTCAAGAATTCATCTTTGATCGTGAAGAATTTGTGCAGGCAGCGAATGATCTGGGAATTAAGCTCCCAAAAAACCTCGGTGATATTCTGTATAGTTTTCGTTATCGTGTGGCGTTGCCTGCCTCTATCCAAGCGAAAGCGCCAGCAAGCAAATACTGGATTATTCGCGCCGCTGGTAGAGGCTTATATCGGTTCGTCGTGGTTGACGAATGGCGTATTGCTCCGACTGAAGGCTTGTCCGAAACAAAGATTCCCGATTCGACCCCAGGAGTGGTTGCAAAATACTCTTTCGATGATGAACAAGGGCTACTTGCCAAACTTCGCTACAACCGCCTAATAGATATTTTTACAGGTGTTACCTGTTACTCGTTACAAAACCACCTTCGCACTTCTATTGACGGTATCGGCCAAATTGAAACAGATGAGATTTACGTTGGAATTGACCAAAAGGGCGCTCACTATGTCTTTCCCATACAAGCCAAAGGTGGTACCGACAAATTGAGCATTGTTCAAATCGAGCAAGACGTTGCTCTTTGTAAGAAGGTCTTTCCAAACCTCATCTGCCGACCTATTGCCGCTCAATTTATGGAAAACGATCTGATTGCTTTATTTGCTTTTGAAGAAACCGAGCGTGGGGTCACACGCTCAATGGAAAAACATTATCGTTTAGTACCGCCAGATCAAGTAACCTCTGAGGACTTAAAGCTCTATCAAGAGCGTTTAACCAACGGATAGCTTTATCTGTGTGGCTTGGGCAGTTTGTGGCAATAATTTTAGAGGAGAGGAATATATGAGCAATAAGATAGCAAATGCCTTTCATCAATGTGTAAGCAGCCTCCTTGTTTGTGCTGTTTTCTTGATGCCAATTTCTGCTGTTGCGCAGGATCGGTTGAAGACGATGCCTGGGTATGACCAGTACCAGAAGATGAGCAGCCAGATTTCTGGTTCGGTTAAGCCGGGAACGATGCAGGTGAAATGGCTGGACGGCGGCAAAGCGTTTGAGTTTCGCCGCGATGGCAAAACGTATCGGTACGATGTGGCGACAAAGACTTCGGCGGAAGCAGAACCTTCACCTGCTGCAGGGCCTGCGCCTACGGGACGTTTTGGACGTGGAGGACCGGAGCGTGGCCGACAGTTCGATTCGGCAATGTCGCCGGATGGCAAGCTGAAGGCGTTTTATCGTAATCGTAATCTGTGGGTTAGCGATTCAACTGGCGGCAACGAAACTGCCATCACCACAGATGGCAGTGAAAAAGCGCGCACCAAATACGGTTCGGCAAGCTGGGTCTATGGCGAAGAGTTGAACCAGAGCACGGCCATGTGGTGGTCGCCGAGCGGCAAGAAAATCGCGTTTTATCGTTTCGACGAAAGCCCGGTGCCGGATTTTTACCTGCAACTGGATCAAACCAAGCTGCAAAGCAAAATGGACGTCGAAGCGTATCCCAAAGCAGGCGTAGCCAATCCGATTGCCGATATGTTCGTTTACGATCTGGACACGAAAAAGACAACTCAGTTTGATGTGCGCGACGGTAAACCTTTCGAGAATTCCACTGTCGGTCATTACGTGTACAACGTTTCGTGGTCGCCCGACGGAACAGAACTGTTGGCGAATCGCACCAACCGTCGCCAGAACATTATGGAGTTCGTCGCCTGCAATCCTGAAACCGGCAAATGTCGTGTGATCGTTCACGAAGAGTGGTTGCCAAGCTGGACGGAAAACACCCCGTCAATGCGGTTTCTGAAAGACGGCAAACGGTTCATTTGGAATTCGGAAAGAACTGGCTTCAAGAATTACTATCTGTACGATTTGAGTGGCAAGCTGCTGGCAACGCTGACGAACCATCCGTTTGAAGTCGCCAGCATCGTTCGCGTTGATGAAGAAGCCGGGCTGCTGTATTACATGGCGCGCAGCGGCGACAATTACATGAAGTTGCAGCTTCATCGTGTAGGGCTGGACGGTAAGGGTGATAAGCGAATGACGGATCCAGCGTTCAACCACACAGTTGATGTTGCGCCAGACGGCAAAAACTTCGTTGACATCGCGCAAACGCACGACATTCCGCCAACGACTCGACTGGTGAATGCCGACGGCAAAGTGATTGAAGAACTGGCCAAGAGCGACACGACAAAATTCGATCAGCTTGGACTGAAACGCGTCGAACTGATCACTTACAAAGCGGCGGACGGTGTGACCGATTTGCATGGGCTGCTGCACTTTCCATCGAACTTTGATCCGAACAAAAAGTATCCGCTGCTGGTCAGTGTGTATGGTGGTCCGGCGACCAACGGAGCGCGCGAAACTTTCTAAACGCCCAGTCCAATGACTGAATATGGTTTCCTGGTCGCTTCTTTGGATTCGCGCAGCGCAGCCGGTCGCGGCAAAAAGTTTCTGGATGCGATTTACATGAAACTTGGCGTGGTTGAAATGGACGATCAGGCCGCTGGCGTGCGTTCGCTGTGGAGCCGCCCTTACCTGAACAAAGAGCGCGTTGGGATGTTCGGCACTTCGTATGGCGGTTACAGTTCGGCCATGTGCTTGCTGCGTCATCCTGATGTTTTCCAGGCCGCTTCCGCTGGTTCGGCGGTGACTTCGTGGTATCACTACGATTCAATTTACACCGAACGTTACATGTGGATTCCGCAGGAAAACAAGGAAGGTTACGAAGCGGGAAACGCGATGAATTATGCGGACAAGCTAAAAGGCCGCTTGATGATTTACTATGGAACGGCGGACAATAATGTCCATCCGAACAACTCCATGCAGTTGATTCAGGCGCTGCAGAAAGCAGGGAAGAGCTTTGAAGTTCAGGTTGGCCCGGACGCAGGACATTCCGGCTTGCGGCAGGATCGTATGATGGAGTTCTTCATCGAAAATCTGGTGATGAGATAAAGTCGGCTTTGTTGCAGGGAGTGAGATATTCACTCCCTGCAACGTAAGACAAAACAATGAATGAGTTTGCCAAAGAAAAAGAGATTTTTTTCAACCATCTGAAAGAAGAAGGGCTGAAGAAAACCGGCCAGCGCGAAGTGATTCTGGAAGTTTTTCTGAAGACGGAAGGTCATCTGAGCGCTGAAGACCTGTACAACCTGGTCAAGGTTGAAGATCCGACAGTTGGTTTTACGACTGTCTACCGCACGCTGAAGCTGATGTGCGAATGTGGGCTGGCGCGTGAAGAAGGCATGGGCGATGGTTTCAAGCGCTACGAACACAATTACAACCATCCTCATCACGATCACCTGATTTGCACGGAATGCGGCGACCTGATCGAGTTTTACAGCGAACTGATTGAAAAGAAGCAGGACGAAATTGCGCTTTCTTACAACTTCAAACCCACGCGGCACAGCTTGAGAATCTGGGGTATCTGTTCCGCCTGCCAGAAAAAGACCAAAAGCAAAGCCGCAGCAAAATAAAGGCAAGCCGTAATAGACAGGATTTACAAGATTGAACAGGATGGGATGCAACTCGGTTCAATCAGAGCTTTTATCTTGATGAACCCTGTCAATCCTGTCTAAAACTTCAATTCTGTCTGCCAGTTCTGTCTGATTGATGCACTCGATTGAATTGAAAGGATAATCAAAATGGCAATCGTCAAAGGCGGTAATTTCCTTTTTGAAGACCGTTCGCACGAAGAGGTTTTCACGCGCGAAGACATCAGCGAAGAGCAGCAGATGTTTGCCGGGGTTGCAGCGGAGTTTATGCAAAAAGAGGTTTTGCCGCGCGCCGAACAGATTTATGCCAAA
>CAZXHW010000308.1:5753-8701 GCA_964639915.1 uncultured Heliomicrobium sp. | reverse complement strand
AAGGATGGGTCATGGCATTGCAGCTTATCTGGCAGGTGACACAACGACACCCGTCAGCAGGTGCTGACACACATGTGCTGCCACTTAATCTTAGCGAGGTGCTTCGCCAATCCGAACGCGACCTGTTCGATTATTTTGCAGAAGAGGTTTTCGAATTCGAGCCGGAAAATGTCCGCTGGCTGCTTCTGCGAATCTCACTGCTGGAAAGGATCGAGTTTGAAACTTGCGCCAGGCTTTACCCGGAATCCGGCTGTTCGATTATCCTGCCTTCATTGGTTCGCCGGAATGTTTTTACGACTGTGGTTGGAGATGGCAATGGCGAAGAATACCGCCTACATCCGCTCTTTCAGAGCTTTTTGCGGCGCAGATTGCGCACCGAACTAGGCAAGGCAGGAGTGGCGGCTGAACATATGCGCATCGCCAGGTACTTTGTATCTCAGGAAAATTGGGAACAGGCTGCTCGCCACTTTTTGTCCGCAGAAGAGTTTTCACAAGCCGCCAGACTGATCGCTGATAAAGGCCAATCCTGGATTACTTCCGGCGCGCTCACTTCGCTGATTTCATTGACCGAAGCCCTGCCGAATGAAGTCATTGAACGCCACCCGCGAGCGCTTACCAACCGCGCAGAGGTCGCGCGGTTACGCGGCGAATACGACCAGGCGCAATCACTACTCCGCCGTTCGACCGTCCTTTTACGTGAACAAGAGGACAGAGAAGGAGAAGCTGAAGCGCTTCAATCGCTGGCAACAATTGCCCGACGTCGAGTTAGCTATGATGAAGCGTTCGGGTATCTGGACCGCGCCGTTGAACTAGCTGGGGAACAGTCGCCAGTTCGAGTCAAATGTGGCAATACGCGAGGATTGTGTTTGGTTTCTTTGGGAAAATGGACCGAAGCCGAGCACGAATTTCGCACCGCATTGCAACTGGCGGAAGAGCAGAATGATGAACATTATGCGCGCCTGATTGTTCACAATTTGGGTTTGCCCTCAATGATGCGAGGGGATTTCGGAGAAGCATTGCGTTGGCTGCGTCGTCTGCTGCGCGATGACCATAATTCCCTGCCACTTCCACAGGAGGCCACGGCCCATTTGAATATGGCGCGTTGCCATTTTTATCGGGGTGAATTCGAAGCCTGCGAACGACGTTTGGACCTGGCGCTGGAGCTATGCCAGCTTTTCAACCTGATTTCATCCAGGGCTGAAACCTTTGAAGCTTACGGAAACCTGTATCGCGAACTCGGTGACACGGCTCGGGCTGCCCAATTTTTTGAGCGCGCAGAACAGGATTATGACAAAGCCGGGATTGAGCCTGCGCGGCGGGAATTGCTGGATGAACAAGCACTTTTGAAACTACAAACAGGCGACTTTGCAGCCGCGCGCAAATTGATTGATCAACTGGTGAATTCGCGCCTGAACCTGAATGATAAAACTCGTTTGCATACATCTGCCCTGACGCGAGGTCGCGTACTGATAGCGCAGGGAGAACAAGAGTTGGCGCGCACCGATTTGGAACCAGCGCTGGACTACTTCCGGCAAAACAATTTTTATTATTACGAAGCCCAAACTTGTGTTGAACTTGCCCAAGTTGATTGTGTTGCCGGTCGCGAAGTAGCCATGCTGGAGCGAGTGCGGCGGGCTTTGGATTTGGCCTCCCGGTATGATTACGAGTATTGGCTGAAACGGAAAGTCGCCTCGACGCCAAACTTGTTCACTCTTGCCGAAGTAATCGAACTATTGCCCCCCGATTTGCAGGGACAGCCTTCAACGTCACTCGAACCGGGCTTTGCCCAAGCCGTAAAAGCCGCGTCATTTCGCCCGATGGCCGATTTGACGATCAATCTATTTGGTCCTGTAGAAATCTTTCGCGATTCCAGACGCCCGTTTGCCGCCGACGCCTGGACAACCAGGCGGGCGCACGACATCTTGTGTTTCATCGCTTCGCGGCGCCATCGCCGCGCTTCCAAAGACACAATCATCGAAACGTTCTGGGGAGACACCGATCCCGATGTGGTGCTCAGAAATTTTCATCCGACGGTTTCACACATTCGAAAAGCGCTTAACAGCAATCAACCGCTAAAACTGAATTTCCTGCTGTATCGGGACAGCGCGTACCTGCTCAACCCCGAATTAACCTATTCGGTTGATATAGAAGAATTTGACCGTCTGCTGGCCCAGGGCGAAACCGCTCGCCGGGCTAAGCAAACCGATCTGTGTGTTTCTCATTTCGAAGCGGCAATCAAACTTTATCGCGGCGAATTCATGCAGGGCTGTTATGACGACTGGGCAGAAGAGCAACGAGCCTATTACCTGGAGCAATATCTGCACATGCTCGATACCCTGGTTGCAGAAGCTCAGAAAGCGGAAGAATGGTCGCGCTCGCTCCATTTGGCCCAGCAGATTTTACGCGTTGATGCGTTTCGCGAAGACATACATTGCCTGGTTATGCGCGCGCACGCCGCACAGGGCAATACTGTCGCGGTAAGAGAGCATTACGAAAAATTGCGTTCCATTCTGCGAAAAGAATTGGATATAGAACCTTCATCTCAAACGCAGAAAATTTACAGACAACTTATCGGATAACAGGAAACTCTGTTCAATGATCCCCAGTGATCGTTTGCAGTAAATTCGAACATTCAATGAACCAGAGGAGGTGCAACATGAACACTCATCGTATGCGTTTTAGTGAGAAAGCCCGGCGTTCGATTGTGCTGGTGTTACTTGTCACACTATTTATCTCGGCAAATGTCGGCAATTCCGTCAGCTATGGAATGACGCCGCTAGCTGCAGCGACGACCATCGCTCACGCTGATGGTATTACAGCAACCGGCGCGGACAGCATTAGGCTGACGAGAGCTGATAGCTTGTCTGCAACCAGTTTTTCAGGACTGACGATACTGGCGTCAAACGGCAGAGTATACCGGGCCAATTCTGTCTTTCTTACCCAGCCGA
>CAZXHW010000308.1:0-5743 GCA_964639915.1 uncultured Heliomicrobium sp. | reverse complement strand
GTTGCTACGGGCGCTGATGGGATTGTTGCGACCGGCGCAGATGGCATTGTAGCTACTGGCGCAGATGCGCTTTCAATTGCAGACCTGAATGGCATCGTGGCAACCGGAGCTGATGGAATCACCATTTCCGGCGCAACCGGAATTGTTGCCACGGGCGCTGACGGCCTGACGTTCTCGATCGCATCAAGCATCCTTAGTATTACTGGCGCTGATGGGATTGTTGCGACAGGCGCTGATGGCGTCACGCTCCTTGGGCTGACGGGACTGAGTTTGACCGGTGTCATCAACACACTCCAGTCTGGTTTGAAGAGTATTGATACCGAGTTGTCGAATCTGCTCAGCAGACTGACAGACGATAGTAATGTCAATGCTGTCATCGTCTATCACCGGATGCCGACTGACGCGGACTTCTCCAATCTTCGCCAGATAGGGATTTTAGGTGGCGTGCGGTATCGCGCTTTTCCTGCGGTTTCCCTGACAGCAACCAAAGGGCAAATCAATAAGATTTCCCGGTTTGCAGCGGTTCGTTCAATTTATGGCAACCGCACATTGAAACTTGCTGCCGAGCCGGGCAATGGTCTGACTGGCACCGCGCAGGTCAAGACAGATCCTTATCTAACTTCGCAGAATAGTGGCCGATCCATCACTGGACGCGGTGTCACGGTAGCCGTGCTAGATACAGGATTAGATGGCCTGCACGGCGACCTGTCTGGCCGTATCACCAAAAATGTTAAGGTGCTTGGAACGCTGGGGCTTGGACTCGGCTTTATCTATCCGGTCAGTATTGAAGGATTGCCCTCCACTGATCTGGTTTACGGGCACGGCACATTTGTCGGCGGTGTAATTGCTGGCAATGGGACGCGGTCGGGTGGCAGATATACCGGGGTCGCACCAGGCGCAAAACTCGTCGGACTGGGGGCTGGCGACGCCACGCTGTTATTTGTCCTTGAAGCGATGGATTATTTGCTGTGGAAAGGGCCGGAATTGGGAGTGCGCGCAGTGAATTGCAGTTTTTCTGGCAACGCAGCCTACGATCCGAACGATCCGATCAACATTGCCACAAAGCTGCTTACTGAACGTGGGGTGAGTGTGGTCTTTTCAGCAGGCAATACCGGGCCAGGACCGGATACGCTAAATCCATACGCGTTGGCTCCGTGGGTTATCAGCGTCGGAGCGACCGATGAGTATGGAAATATAGCTGACTTTTCGTCGCGTGGTTCGTCCAGCCGTGGTACTGGCCCCACGCTGGTTGCTCCCGGAACCAATGTTGTCGGCCTGCGAGCGTCGGGAGTTAACCTGAGCGGTTTGCTGAATCTAGGTTTGGGCGGCGACTTGTCACGACTTTCCCTGTGGGATTTGCTTTCTTACACGGTTGGAACGGGCACCAGTTTTTCCGCGCCGCAGGTGACTGGAACAATCGCGTTGATGCTGGAAGCCAATCCATTGCTAACACCAGCGCAGATTCGCGACATCTTGAAGCAAACGGCAAGGCCAATGCCGAATCAACGTTTTGAAGTTGGAGCGGGAATGCTGAATGCATATTCAGCAGTTCAGCAGGCGATTGCGGCCCGCTAATATCGTGAGCGTGTTCGTTCGCCTTCCTTTAAGGTTGGCGAACGAACAACTCTTCGGCATTCCAAAGAGAGTAAGGCAAGACAACTGCTGGCCGGTAGTTTCTAACACGCTGGGTAGTAGCGGAGGCTAAATGCCGAGCGACGATTGGAATAACTGGCAACTGCTCAGCGACGATTCGCTGGATTTCGTTAAATACCTCGTGGCGGCGCGACGCGTTGAATTCTCCAGCCTGCGCTGCAAGTAACTCATCAATTTTCGCTTCCCAGGCCGTGGCAGGCTTCGTTTGTTTTGGATGCCATTGGTGTGTTGGACTGCTGCTGCGAAGGAAATTGGTGTAGGCTGAAGGGTCCGGTTCGCTAACTGAAGTGCCCAGCAAAGCTGCGTCATAATCAAAACTTTGCATGGTGCGGCGCTGAAACTCTCCAAATTCAAGCGGAGCCACTTGTAATTTGATGCCAAGCCGCGTCAGGTCTTCCTGCACAACTGTTGCCATTTGAATTCGCGCCTGGCTTTCCGTTGGAACTATCAGCGTGAATTCAACCCGATTCCCCTTTGGATCAACAAGCTCTGGTTGATCCTGATTGCCGCGGACTGTAAACCCTGCTTCACGCAAAAGCATCCGCGCTTTTTCCAAATCGTAAGCGTCGCGCGGTAAGTCTGTCGCGGCCCATGATTTATTGCCAGGCGAGACAAAGCCGAAAAGCGGGGTTGCTAATCCTTGCAGCGTGATTGAAGCAAGAGTTTCGCGATCAACCGCTTGTGACACTGCCTTGCGAAACCGCAGTTCATTAAACCAGGAGCGTTTGGCAGTCGTGAGCGCCGATTTGCCTGCTGCACCGCTGTCATTCAGGTTGAACCACAGATGATCGGTATTAAGCCCTGGTCCCAAATCATAAGCGCGAGCTGATTCAGTTTGTGAACGCAGCGCGGCGTAATCCGCTGCACGGACGCGGTCGAAAATATCCAGCGAACCTTGCCGCAACCGCGTGATCGCGTTGTTGGCGTCACTGGCAACTTCAATCACCAACTGATCCAGGTAAGGCAGTGAATTCCCTGAAGCGTCTTTTTTCCAATAATGAGGATTGCGCTTGAGCGTCACACGCTCTCCAGGCGTGGCGGATTCGGCAGCGAACGCTCCGGCTGTGATTATGGTTTGCGGATCGGCGGTCAGACTATAAACATCGTGTAGTCCTTTTTGGTCGAAATCGCCCGCAAGCACATGGCTGGGCAGGATTGCCAGATTCGACAGGTAATTTTCAGGTGTTGCGACAGTTTCTGGGAAGGTCAGGCGCAGCCGGCGCGAATCAAGGATGGCCGCTTCGATCTGGTGGCCACCAACCATCATTGCATCCCGAAAGATTGGGGAACCAGTGCGCTCATCATAAACAGCGCGCAACGTAAAGCTGACGTCTTCGGATGTGATTGGGTGGCCGTCTGAAAATTTGATTCCGTTGCGCAACGTTAATTCGATGCTTTTTCCATCGCCGGAAAGATTCCATGATTCCGCCAGGGCTGGAACATAGGCTTGTGTGTCATGGTTGAATTCGGCCAGTCGCCCTCCCATCAAATAGAAGGCGACAATCACTGAAGGTTCGTCTGCAGCTTTTAGGTAATTGAAGGTTTGCGGTGGAGATGCCACGCGATAAGTGAGTTTTCCACCACGCTGACCAACGACTTGTTCGCGGAAGCCCGTTGGCCGCACAGTGGGGGCGGGCTGATTGGAACGGCAAGCGGTTGCATTCCACCCTATACAGAGCGAAGCAAGGAGGAGAAAACCTGACCATATTTTTTTCTTCATTGGTTATTCGCATACAGGTATCCACACGCAAACTCACAAGATCATTCGTAAAGCCGGGGTGAATGCCTAGAATGGTGGGTGCTGATAGACATCACAGCGGCGACGACATTGCTTGTCGCAATCTGGTGGGAGATGCTATTGCAACCAAGTCCTTTCGGTAAGGTAATATGCGATGCCCTAATTACCCGTTGCGACTTCAAACATCCCGCAGGAGGCGCGATGTCGGTTTGGAGCTTAACACTTCTGGTTAATCATGTTGAAGCTGATTTTTTACAGATTTTTGCAGGGCGGCATAATCCTGCTAATCATCTCGTTGCTGGTGTTTGCTTTGCTCGCCTCTTCAGGAGGTGATGCGGTCAGCGCGCTTCAAAGCAATCAGCAAACTTCAGAACAGACAATCGCAACCTTACGGCAGATTTACGGATTGGATCAGCCTTTGTGGATTCGTTATGGTCACTGGTTGAGCGAAGTGGCGCGCGGAAGCTTGGGGCAATCTATTTACTTCCAGGCACCGGTATGGAGCATCCTTCGTCCACGGCTATTAAGCTCGGCCGCCTTGGCGACGGTTGCAATTTTAATTGCAGTGCTGGTGACCTTCGCTTTGGGGCTTGCCGCTGCACAAAAAGAAAACTCACTGGCAGATCGTTTGTGCGGCGCGGTTATTTTGCTGGCCTCTTCAACTCCCCGCCTGGTTCTGGCGATTTTGGTTTTATCTTTCCTTACGCGAACAACGTTGTTTCGTGGCGCGGCGTTTTTAGCCTCAGTGTCCGAGCTTGGCAGCTTGGACTGGCTGTTACGCATTCTGCCGCCAGCGCTCATTCTGTCCGTTCCCTTGATTGCGTTATTGCTGGCGCAAACTCGCTCTGCTGTCAGGGCAACGCTTGAAAAAGAATATGTGCGCGCGGCGCGAGCCAAAGGCGTGCTGGAAAGAACTGTTCTGCTGCGCCACGCGCTACGACCGGCGCTCAATCCACTAATCACCACCTTTGGGTATTCGATCGGCGGGTTAATAAGCGGTTCGGTGGTCGTCGAACAAGTCATGAACTGGCCCGGCTTAGGCCAATTGAGCGTGATTGCCGTCCAAAGCCGTGACGTAGGGTTGCTGATGGGAATCGTTTTGGTTTCCTCCGCTGCAGTGCTCATCGGAAACCTGATTGCCGATGTTTTGCTGCGACTGAATGATCCGCGCTTGCGAAAAGAAACCGACTTTTCATGAAATGGCCCAAACGACAAATTGCTTCTGCTTCGGGCATTTCTCTGCCTGCGGGCCGCAGTTCGATGATCACCGGAACAATCATCGTCCTTTTCTTTTACGCGATTGCAATTTTTGCCGATCTGCTGGCGACGGACGATTACAGATTGCAATCGCGCCGTCAGCCGATGGCTCCGCCTTCGCCACTGCATTTTCGTGACTCAGTGGGCAACTGGCAGCTTCGTCCTTTCATTTACGCACAGCAACTGGTTGATCCGTTAGAGCGCAGATACGAAGAAAATCCCGGACAGGCCTATCCGCTTGGACTATTCACACGAGGTTACTCTTACAAACTCTTCGGCCTGTTCACGACCGACTTGCACTTGCTGGGCATTCAGAACGCTAATACCGCTGATGCCCCACGCCTTCACTTGCTGGGTACTGATGGGCTGGGACGGGACCGGTTTTCTCGTCTGCTGATTGCGACACGGTTTTCCTTGCTTGTGGGGCCACTAGGCACTTTGCTGGCTGGGGGCTTAGGCATTTTGATTGGTCTTGTCGCAGGATATTCCGGCTCGTGGGTTGACGCACTGCTGATGCGCGCGGCGGATGTGATGATGGCGTTGCCAACGCTGGTATTGATTTTGGCCATGCGCGCGGCTTTTCCCTTGGAACTTCCGCCCATGCGCGCGGCGATCTTGCTAATCATTATCTTTGTCACCTTGGGCTGGGCAGAAATGGCTCTTCTGGCACGTAACCTGACTTTGGAACTGCGCCAGCGGGAATTCACGCTAGCGGCTGTCAGTGTCGGATGTTCACCAGCACGAGTGCTCTTTCGTCACATTTTGCCCAATGCAGCAGGGCCATTGATGACACAAATATTTCTGATGCTTCCGGCGTTTCTTCTGGCTGAAACTTCACTTTCATTTCTGGGTGTTGGCTTGCAAGAACCTGAGGCAAGTTGGGGGAACTTGTTGTCCGAAGCAACAAACATCACATTGCTCGAGCGAAGCGAATCGTGGCCGTTACTTACACCTGCACTGGCCATCATGGGTTTTGTATTCGGCATTCGCCTTCTTGGCAAAGGTCTGGAAAGTAGTAACGAAGCAATTAATGGCCAAGCCCCCTAACGCTACGAAACCAAATTATCCGCTGCGAAGCTTTGGTCCATTTCACCA
>CAZXHW010000307.1:0-8703 GCA_964639915.1 uncultured Heliomicrobium sp. | reverse complement strand
CTCTTTTTCAGCTAATCGATTGTCAAAGAAGGTCTTTTACGTCGAACTCACGTTACGGTAACAACGTGCTGACAATGGGCACGCCTCCCGCGCTGCCGGACGATATGCAGGCCGCGGCCCATGCGGGCACGCTCGCGCCCGGCGACCAGACCGCTGTGAACCCGTCGTGGGCCTGGGCGGCCGGTGCGGGTATCTCCACCGCCAATGATCTCGTGACCTGGGTGCAGGCATTGGTCGGGGGCACGCTGCTGAACGCCGACTTGCAAGCCCGGCGGCTCGCCAGCGTGTTGCCGACTGACCCGGACGATGACCTAAACGATCCGAAGGGCGCTTTGTATGGCTGGGGCATAGCCAAGTTCGGCAATCTCTACGGCCACACTGGTGAATTGCCCGGCTACAATTCGTTCATGGGCCACGATCCCGTGAACAGCGTGACCCTGGTGGTGTGGACCAACCTTGCGCCGGCCGTGGATGGACGCGATCCGGCGACCACAATCGCCAAGGCGTTGATCGGCCTGCTCTATGCGTAGGCGCCGTAGATCCGTCGGCAGGCAACCTGATATTTCATTCCACCGGACGGGTGCACGCTGCTTCTCCTGTTCCTTCAAAGGCTTGGGCGGGCGGTGATGCCAGGCGTTAGGAATCGGACACTATACGCACAAGGTCCGGTTGTGAATCAGCCGATCATCAAAATCCCCACTGAAAACGTGCCCTCCGGCTCCAAGGCAGAGTGAGTTTTGCCGTGTAATGTCCGGGCGCGACCGAACGAACATGCTGCGACGGAACGATGGAGCCGCAAAGTAGGGATTATCTGTATAGATCAAGTTGGGTTCAGTCCGGTGATGCTGGCGGTGCTGCTGCCAAAGGAATCCACCTCAACGCCCAAACGCTGCAGCATCGCGACAAACAGATTGCAGAGCGGCGTGTTGTGGTTACGGCTGAACGCGATGTGTTGGCCGTGCTTGAAACCGCCTCCGGCCAGAATGATCGGCAGATTGGTGTTGTCGTGAATGTTGGCTTCGCCCATGTTGCTGCCATACAGCACCATCGTGCGATCCAGCAAACGCTGGCCGTCTTCGGATTTGCCGGCCAGACTGGTCATCAGTTTGTTCAGAACGGCCATATGCTGACGGTCGGCGGCTTCCAATTGGCTTAGCTTTTTCTCGCTCTGGCCGTGATGACTCAGCCCGTGGTAACTCTCGGTCGTGTCTTGCTTGCCTTCAAGCTTAAAAATGGGTGTCCAAAACGCATCCAGCATTAACGTGACGATGCGCGTGGAATCCGATTCAAACGCGAGCTGCGCCATATCCAGCATCAATTCGAACTTTTCAAAAAAGTATTTGCCTTCCTGAATGGCAGCGGGCGCCGGGTGCGTGGTTTTGGGCAGCGGGCGTGTTTCCCATTCGCGCGCAATCACCAGTCGCTGTTCGACTTCGCGCACGGAGGTGAAGTATTGATCCAGCCGCGCTTTATCCGCTTTGCCCAGATTGCGGTTGAAACGATTGGCTTCGTCCTGCAGCGTGTCGAGAATGCTGCCGCGTTCATCCAACCGGCGCAGTTGTTGCGCGACGGCGTCGGCATCGCCCTGTACAAACATCTTTTGATACAACGCAGTCGCATTGTCTTCGGCGGGCAACAACACGCCGTCGCGCGTCCACGAAAGGCTGCGATTGGCTTTTTCGATATTGACGCCCAGATTGAACGTGGGAAAGCGCGTCACCTGTCCGAGCTTTTCCGCCGCGAATTGATCCAGCGAAATCGTGTTGCGGAATCCCGCCTTAAACGCGCCGCGCGCCGAAGTCAGAAAGCAATTGTCCGTGCTGTGGCCGCTGTTCACATTGGGATGCGACAGGCCGCTGAAGACCGTGAACTCTTCGCGATGCGGCGCAAGGATCGAAAGCAGCGGCGAGGCTTCGTAATCGCGCCCGGTTCCTTTCGGAAAGAAATCCTTCGACAAGACGCCGATGTTATTGACGATGGCCAGCATCCGGCGCGGCACTTTGGTTTCTGATGTGCGCGCAAAAGCGGGCGTCATGCATTCCAGCGCAGGCAACGCGAGCGTTACGCCCAGGCCTTGCAAGAAGGTGCGGCGTGCAATGTGTGAAGAAGAAGTTCGGATGTTCATGCGTGACCTCCTTTTTGACCCAGAAAGATTTTGCTTTGCACCAGCGCGCGCAGCAAGTCGCTAACGCGGTAATCGTTTTTGGCGCAGGCATCAAGAATGGATTCGATTTCGCGACGGTCTGCAAACCGCACTGGGATTCCGGTGGCGTACACCGTGAACTGGTTTAGCAAGTTGCGCGCAAGCTGGCGCGGATTGGCTTTGAAAATTGCCTTGAGCGCGTGCACGTCCTTGAATTCGCGTCCATCGGCAAGCTGTCCGCTGGAATCCACCGCTCCGGCAATGGTGTAACTGAAATCGTGCCCGGAACGATCAATGCCGCTGATGCGTTCTCCCGTTTCCAATCCGCGATACCGAGTGCGCCAGCGTCCCATCACGTCAAAATTTTCCAGCGCCAGGCCAACGGGATCGAACTTGGCATGACACGCCGCGCAAGAAGCCGATTTCGTATGCAACGCCAGCAGTTCGCGCATGGATTTTGCGCCGCGAATGTCCGGTTCAACGGCGGGAACGCCGGGCGGCGGCGGCGCAGGCGGTTGCCCGATCAGGTGATCCATCACCCAGGCCCCGCGCAATACGGGTGACGTCGCCACACCATGCGCCGTAACTTTCAAAATGGCTGCCTGTGTCAACAAGCCGCCGTAGGGACTGTCTTTGGGCAGCGCGACTTTGCGCACGTGGGAACCGGCCATCGCTGGCAATCCATAATGTTGTGCCAGCTGGTCATTGGCAAAGGTAAAGTCGGCATCTATCAGCGTTGACGCGGGCAAATTGTCTTTGACCATTGCCGCAAAGAATGCGCGTGTTTCCATCCCCATGGATTCGACCAGATAATCATCCAAGCGATATTCTGGATAGAGCCGAATGTCAGGATCGTCGCGGCGCAAATCACGCAAACTCAGCCAATAATCTGTGAAGTGCGTGACGAAACGATCAAAGCCTTTGCTGGCGATCAAGCGATCCGTTTCGCGGCGCAACACCTCAGAATTCCGTAGCTTTCCTTGCTGGGCCAAGTGCAGCAACTCGGCATCGGGTCGCGTGTCCGTCAAAAAGTGTGACAACCGGTTGGCAACAGCGTACTGGGCAGCGGCGCGCACCGGTTCACGCAAATACAAAAACAGATCGGAACACAAAAACGCTTTGTATCCGCTGAGCAAGGCATCGGTAAGCGACGCGCCACCGCTTAAGCGGGACAACGTCAACGCTTCAAACTTGGCGACGGCTTCTTCCGGCACAGATTCGCGCGCCGCCTGTTTGATGAAGCGGCGCAGCAATCGTTTGGCGTCCTGCGCGGGATTGGCGGATTTCACTTCGACGCCCAGATCATCAAACAGCACGCGATGCGAAGCAGGCGGCCACGTTTCTGGCGCAAGCGGTCCTTCGACTTCCATCCACTGAAAAGCAATGCCGAGTTGGCCGCCATCGGGAAACGGCGGAAAGCGGTACGAGCCTGTGATGCCGCGTGCATCGGGTTGCGGCACGGGCAAGCCGAGCAAGCCGTATTCGATGGTTTGTCCCGCGCCAAGCTGGACGATGGTTTCATACACGCGGGCGTCCGATTGCCCACTGGGTTGAATGTCTATGATGCCGCCTACTGATTTCACATCTTCGGCAATGTCGTGGTTGGTTGGACGGCGCGAACGAAAGATAAACGGCACGGGCTGCGTCGCCGGCTTGATCACAAAGCCCGGTTGTTGCAACACGGCGCGCGCGGCAAACCGCACGCGATACGCGCCCGGCGCAGGCGTTACCAGTTTTTTCGGGTAGATTGCATAAGGCCAACCCGGCGAACGAAACATCGCCATTTCGACGGTCGGATCGGCCTCTTCGCCTTTTTCGTTGGAATCAATGCCGACGGAATTGCGCGCGAAAAACATGGATTGCTTTTCGCCGACAATCGAACGCACGAACGACAATTGTTTCCCGACAGCGCGATATTTCATTGGCGTGGGCGGTTGCGCCGTTTTCACCATTGCCTGTTGCAATGCGACTTCGGCGGCATCCAGATACGCCATCAACTGCACGCGCGACATATCCAGCGTTTCTGAAACCTTGTTGAAATGGTGGGCTTCGCGATCGGCGGGCAACTGGTCGCGTATGTCCAGATATGGCAATTGCAACAAATCACGGAGGTTCTGTTCGTATTCATCACGATTCAACCGCCGCAGCGGCCCGCGACCTGATGCAACGATTTCGGCCAAATCTGCCGCATAAATTCTGGCGCTGAGCAGTTTCAAAAACTCCGCACGCTGCGCCGCCGGGAAAGCGACGGATTTCGGCGGCATCTCGCCTTTTTCCACGCGGTCGTGAATGCGAATCCACTGCTCGCGGATGGAATGATCCGCCAGATCAAACGACAATGCCGTTAGATCAAGTCCGCCGCTGTGCGTGTTTTTGTCGTGACAATTGCGGCAGTTCTGTTCGATCAGCGAGTCGAGCCGCGCTGGGCTGGACGCAACAGCGGATTGGTTCGCGCCTGCGCGATTGTCCACGGCATAAAGCGCCAACAGGAAGGCGAGAATCGCAAGCGCGCCTTTCAGGCGGCGTGTCATCCCTGATGCTGCAACGTGTTTTTTCATGACTTGTTTTCCTCCCTGAAGCAGCCCACGGAACTTTAAGACAGGATGGACAGGATTTTTCAAGATTGGGTCGTCCACAATCGTCTACTCACAAGTTCATCCTGAAACATCTTGTCAATCCTGTCGAAAAACAATGTCTCAATGTTGGTTGCTTCGATTTAGAGCCGAACCTCGCCCGCAATGTCCGTCATACTTTTGACAACTGGCGTCGCTATTGCAGTGGAGAAAACTTCTCCGGTGGTTTTCGGTGTTTGGTTGCCTGTTCGTACGCGTAAGCATACTTGATCAAGTCCGGTTCGCTGAATAGCTTGCCCAGAAACGTAATTCCCGCTGGCAGAGAACCATAGGTAAATCCCATCGGCACAGTGATCGCCGGGAAGCCAGTTTGCGGCGAAAGAATCTGGCTATTGTCGCCTGCAGGGCTTTGCATATCGCCGACTTTGCGCGGCGCGTTGCTCCACGTGGGATAGATGATGGCATCGAGCTTTTCTTTTTCCATGGCTTGCAAGATGACTTCGCGAAACGCAATGCTGCGCGGATCGTGGTACACGTCCTGACAAGGTGAAGCCGCTGGCGCAGGCGTCTGAACAAAGGTTTTCAGCCGCGCTTCGTTCACAGGCAAATACAGCCCGGATTCCACAATGCTGGCCAGCGTTTTGTATTTGGCTTTTTCCCCAAGCGAAGCCAGGTATTGGTTCAGGTCGTAATGAAACGAATTGCAGGTCAGGTTGCGCGACAATTCCTGGTAATTCGGAATGTCGAAAGGATCAACAATGATTGCGCCTTGGGCCTTCAAATCTGCAATGGCTTTGGCCATCACCTCCTTGATTTGCGGGTCGGTGGTGGGCGCATCCAGGTATCGCCGAAACACGCCCAGCCGCGCGCCTTTCAGTCCATCTTTCTTCAAAAACTGCGTGTAGGTTTTCGGAATTTTGCCGTCGGAAGCTTTGGTAATGGGATCGGCAGGATCGTAACCGGCGATCACTTCCAGAATTCGCACAGCATCTTCGACAGTGCGCGCCAACGGGCCGCCAACGTCTTGGCGCAGGAACAGCGGAATGATTCCGTCGCGGCTGGTCAATCCCATTGTCGAGCGAATGCCAACTAACGCATTGTGCGAAGCCGGGCCGCGAATCGAGTTGCCTGTATCTGAGCCAAGCCCTACTGCGCCAAAGCTTGCCGCTACTGCCGCCGCTGTGCCGCCGCTGGAACCTGCCGGAACGCGTTCCAGATCATACGGGTTTCGCGTGATGCCCGCCGTCGAGCTTTCGGTCACGACCGGACGAAACGCCCATTCATCCATGTTCGATTTGGCCAACACAATCGCGCCCGCTTCACGAATCCTGCGGACTTGATATGCGTCGTCAGGCGGGATGGAGCCTTTCAGCGCCGCCGAACCGCCCGTGGTTTGCAGGTCTTTGGTGTCGAAGTTGTCTTTGACGATGACCGGAATGCCGTGCAGCGGGCGCAGCTTTTTCGTGCGTTTGAATTCGGCGTCTAGCTTGTCCGCTTCGGCCAGCGCCAGCGGATTGACGACAACAATCGCATTGAGTTTGGTGGATTGGTCGTAAGTTTCAATGCGTTTCAGGTAGGCTTCGACCAACTGGCGGCAAGTGAGTTTGCCGGAACGCATGGCGCGATGAATGTCGGCAATCGTCGCTTCCACCGGCTCAAACGTTTTGGTTTGCGCGACCGTGAAGCAATTGAAACTTAGCAACACGACAGCCAGCGTTAGAAGGAAATGTCTTACCTCTCGGCGCAATCCGATGTGCAAATTTGGCAACAAAGTTGTCATACGGGTTCCTCGGTTTTCTTCTGAATCAGGATGATTCAGGTTTTTGGTGTCTGCATCATTGCCCGTAAGTTTTGTTCAGCACAACGGTGTTCACGGGGTCAGGCAATTTTTCTGAATGTGAATTTTTCGGTGATGCCAAAGCGGCTTTGCCGCCCGATGTGCGGCGAGTCTCGGACTCGCCGCAGGTAAGCAAAGTTTTTCGGGCTACGCCCGACCTGTCCGGGCGTAGCCCGAAAACCCTCGAACCACCTACCGTAAGTGCATAGCACTTCCGCACATCAGGGCAGCGCAGCCGCGTCCAAATCAGCAAAAAATTTACTGGAAGCAATTTTATTCAAGACTGTGCAGGCGCGTGCGGTATTGTCAACTTCAGTCAGTCCGGCCTAGACTTCGCGCGTCTTTCAGCAGTGGCCAGACACGTTTGCCCCGTAACTTCAGTTTCAACGAAATCATCAAGTTTGCATTGTCAAAACTCTATGAACACCGATCCAGTCACGTTCCAAAATGTCCCGCAGGGACAATCGAAAATAGCCCAGCGATTCATCGCTGGGGGCGCAATTTTCCGTGAAAGTCTCGTAGAGACGGCTGAGTGTCTTGCCAAAACCTTGTTTCAGTCGTTCCTACGGAACTCGATCTCGTTACGCGACTTTTCCCGGCGATGAATCGCCGCGCTATTATCAAACCGTCCCTGTCGGGACGAAGAAGGTGCCCTGATACCAACTATGAGCACTACAAAACGCTTCCGCATCGCGTTCTCGTTTGCCGGTGAAAAGCGAGACTTTGTTGCCAAAGTCACCGATCTGCTCGCGCCGGAGTTCGGCAAGAAGAAGATTCTCTACGACAAATTTCACGAGGCAGAATTTGCGCGGCGCGACCTTGGCATTTATCTGCCGGAGCTTTATCACAAAGAATCCGATCTCGTCGTCGTTGTGGTTTGTCCCGATTACGATGCAAAGCAATGGACTGGTTTGGAGTGGACAGCAATCCACGATTTGCTGAGCAAGCGCAAGGATGACGAGGTAATGCTCTGCCGGTTCGATCACGCGACAGTCACAGGCATTTATTCAACCGCGGGATTCGTCGAGCTTGACCAAAAGACACCTGAGCAAGCCGCCGAACTTATTCTCGAACGCCTTGCTTTGATTGATAAACGGCGGGGAGGTGAACCAGCGGCTGGCTCTGCATCCGCCAGTCAGCCTGTTTTCAAAACATCCATCCCCAACAATCTTCCTCGTTTGCAGCCATTCTTTGGCCGTGAAAAGGAACTCGCCGCCATCCGTGATGCGCTTGATCCGGAATCGCGCACCTGGGGAGCGTTGATTGATGGACCGGGTGGGATGGGAAAAACTTCGCTGGCCGTCCGCGCCGCTTACGACTGTCAGCCGGGACAGTTCCAGCGCATCGTCTTTGTTTCGATCAAAGATCGAGAGATGGAAGACGACGGCGTGCGCCACTTCGGCAATCTGATTATTCCCAATTTGCTGGAAATGCTGAATGAACTCGCCCGCGAACTGGGGCAGCCGGAAATCACGAAATCTGCGGAAGACCAGCGCATACGGTTGTTGTTGGAAGCGTTGCGGCCAACGCAGACGCTGTTGATTCTGGACAATCTGGAAACGCTGACAAAAGAAGACCGCGACCAGCTTTTCACCTTCGTCAAACGATTGCCGCAAGGTTGCAAAGCCATTCTGACCAGTCGCCGCCGCATCGGTTCCGGTTCCGAACTGCTGATCCTGGAAAAACTGGACGAAGCTGCCGCGCTGGAAACGCTGGCCGATCTTGCCCGGCACAATCCGTTGCTGGCGAAAACCAACGAAGCCGAGCGGTTGACTCTGTACACGCAAACCGGCGGCAAACCGTTGCTGTTACGCTGGGTGGCCGGACAGTTAGGGCGCGGAAGCTGCCGCACCTTCACCGATGCGCTGCACTTTTTGCGCAGTTGCCCGCCGGATAATGACCCGCTGGAATTCATCTTCGGTGATCTGGCGCAGGAATTTACCGAAGACGAAACCAAAGTCCTTTGCGCGATGACTTATTTCAGTTTGGAAACGAAAGTCGAGCACATTGCCGAAATGGCCGCGCTGGAAAAAGAGCCGGTTGAAACCGCCTTGCGCAAGCTGGCCAATCGCTCTCTGGTTGTCCCCGACAGCGAAGAAACCGCCTTCGTTTTGGTGCCAATGGTCGCCGAATTCCTGCGGCGCAAACGG
>CAZXHW010000306.1:0-8730 GCA_964639915.1 uncultured Heliomicrobium sp. | reverse complement strand
TAGAAATCCTCCACACAGTGGTCGTCTCATAAACCTTCCTTTCAATCGTTGGGCGAACTGATGAACAAATTAATCACGTTTCTGAACCAGCAAATTGCAAATGGCGTTCCCAGGTCAAAGCCCGTGCATTTGCAGTTGAAGTTGAAGACTGAAGGTTTTTGGGCGCAATAAATGGCTGACAGTTGTCGTACTTTTGATGACAGGCAGGATAGATTTAACGTTCGTTTTATCGCTTCTTGAATCTCACTTAACACTGCGCGACTAGACTAAGAGATCAATCCTCACTAACATCATAAAAAAACGCCAAATGATTTCAGTCCAAAAGTTGTCTACTTGCTGTCGCGGCTGAAGCGTCCATCTTCTATTTCAAATTGCCCACAAGGAGGGGCCTCCTATGTTGAATGACAATTCGATTGCCCGGACGGTAATTCGGGCCTTTGCTCTTTGGATTGTGGTTTTACTTTCAACGGTTGCGAGCTATGCGCAATTCGACACGGCTACGGTGCTCGGCACGGTGCGCGATTCCAACGGAGCCGTTTTGCCCGGCGTGACCGTGACGCTGAAAAACGAAAGCACCGCCATTTCCGTCAACGCGCAAACCGACGCTGACGGCAACTACCAGTTTTCCAATGTCCGAATCGGGGATTACCGCGTCAGTGCCGAAAAGCAGGGGTTTTCTACTGCCGTGGCGGAACGCGTGAACGTCACGGTCAATGCTCGCCAGCGCGTTGATATGACAATGCAGCTTGGCGCGGTGACGGAAACCGTCGTCATCACAGATGCAGTTCAATTGCTGGAAACCGATTCCAGCGTGCGCGGGCAAGTGGTTCAGAAACAGCAGATTGTCAGCTTGCCGTTGAACGGGCGTTCCTATGCCAATCTGGTCTTGCTGGCTCCGGGCGTGCGCGAATCTTCGACCAACGCTGCAACCGGCGGTGGGCGCGAAGCCGCATTCAACGTCAACGGATTACGCGCGACTTTCAACAACTTCCTGTTGGATGGCGTGGACAACAACGCTTATGGAACAAGCAACCAGGGATTTTCCAGCCAGGTGGTGCAGGTTTCTCCGGACGCTGTAGATGAATTCAAAGTCCAAACCAACACGTATAGCGCGGAATTCGGGCGCAGCGGCGGCGCGGTGATCAACGCCGCTTATCGCAGCGGCACGAACCAGTTTCACGGCAGCATTTGGGAATTTCACCGCAACACGGTGTTGAATGCCGTCGGCTTTTTCAAGCCGGTCAGCGGCGTGAAACCTCCACTGATCCGCAACCAATTCGGCGTCACGCTGGGCGGCCCAATTATCAAAGACCGCACTTTCTTCTTTCTGGATTACGAAGGATTTCGCCAGGTGGCCAAGGACATCGGGTTTTCTACGCTGCCGACTTTGTTACAACGCCAGGGAATTCTGACCGGTGATGTTCGCGTCCCCTATGATTTTGTGGATTCCACGGGTGCGACCGTCAGAGCCGGAACCATCTTTACCGCTGGCCAGCGCGTGCCGATGACTGCGCTGGCGCGAAAGGTTTTGGATGAATTGCCTGCGCCAAACATTACGGCTGGCAAGACTGAAACCAGCTTCGCCAACAATTACAGCGATCTGGTCACCAATCGAAATTTCAACGACAAATTCAACATCAAGCTGGATCATCATTTCAGCGAAAAGCTGAACGGTTTTGTCCGCATCAGTCATCGCAAAGTGAATGAATTCAATGGCCCAACGATAACCGGTCCGTCGGGCAGCGGCGGCAATGGTTACATCAACGTGCTGAACCAACAGTTGGTGGTGGGCACGACGTACATCATGTCGAACGGCTCGGCGCTGGAAGCGCGGCTTGGCGTTTCGAAAATCGAAGGCGGCAAGCGCCCACCATTATCAGGCGGGCCAAGCGTGCGCGCGCTGTATGGCATTACTGGGTTGCCCGATGATCCAACGATTACAGGTGGATTAACCACGCAAACCATCACAGGGTTTTCGCAACTGGGCAGACAGGCGACCAATCCACAATATCAAAATCCATTCACGGTCAATCCGCGTTTCAATTACACACGGACTTTAGGCCGTCACAGTTTGAAAACCGGCTATGAATATCTGCGTGTTGACACCGATGTGCAAGACACCAACCCGTTGATGGGACTGGATACATATTCCAGCCAGTTCAGCCGCGCCACGACTTCAGCGGCAAACACCGTCTTTAATTTGTCCGACTTTTTCTTTGGCGCGCGTTCACAGTATGAATTCGCCAACCTGCTGGTCGTCGAAATGCAACGGCGCTTGCATTACGCGTACGCACAAGACGATTTCAAGGTGAACCAGAAGCTTACGCTGAACCTTGGCGTGCGCTACGAATTCGCGTCGCCTTACACCGAAGCAAACAACCGTTTGTCCAACTTCGACCCGGCGACGAAAACGATCATTCAGGCCAAAGACGGTTCGTTATATGACCGCGCGCTGGTTGATCCCGATTACAACAACTGGGCGCCACGGCTTGGCTTTGCCTACAACTTGCTGGACAAAACGGTGGTGCGCGGCGGTTACGGCATTGGCTATGTGCATTTCAACCGCATCGGCAGCGCTGATTTGCTGGCCACTAACTTCCCACAAATCACGCGCGCGAATGTCACCCAAAATGCTGCGTTGGCGTTATGCACAGGCACGGTTTACGCCGACAACTGTTTCCGTCCGACGCAGGCTGGCTATCCAACCGGATTACCAAACAACGTTGTGCTGTTTACGCCGCGTGAAACGCGCACCGCGTATATTCAAAACTGGCAGTTGTCCGTTCAGCGAGAATTGCCGGGAAATATGCTGTTGGACGTTGCCTACGTCGGCAATCATGCCGTGAAGCTGTTGTTGCTGGCCGATTACAACCAGGCACGTCCGCTGACAACGGCGGAGTTGGCATTGCCTGCGGCCCAGCGGCCATCGCTGGATGCGCGCCGTCCCATCCAGGGCTTCCGTTCGATTTCGGCCAATTTACCCGCTGCGTATTCGAACTACCACGCGCTGCAAGCAAAATTCGAGCGCCGGTTTTCAAAGGGCATTTACATCCTGAATTCCTTCACCTGGTCAAAGGCGATTGATAACGTCGCTCAGGTCCTGGAAGAGCCGGGCGGAAACGAAGGACGTCCGCAAAACCTATTTAATATGGCGGCGGATCGCGGCCGCGGCGCATACGATCAACCATTCAACAATACGACCAGCTTCGTTTGGGAACTGCCTTTCGGCAAAGGTCGCGCATGGCTCGGCAGTCTGCCATACGCGTTGGATGCCGCTTTGGGCGGATGGACGCTGACTGGCATCAATTCGATGTACAGCGGCCAGACGGTCAATTTCCGTTACACGCCGTCGCCCGTCACGGCGAACCTGCCTTCCTTCCTGGGCGGGATTGCGCTGCGACCGAATCTGGTTGGCGATCCATTGTTATCCAGCGGACGCACGATTGATCGCTGGTTCAACACCGAAGCGATTCGCTTGCCGACGCAGGATCAGCCTTTTGGCAATGCGGGACGCAACCTGGGACGCGGTCCGTCGGTCTATCAATTCGATCTGGGCTTGCAGAAGAATTTTGCGCTGCCGGTGATCAACGAAAGTTCGAAGCTGGAATTTCGGGCAGAGTTTTTCAACTTGCTGAACAAAACCAACTTCGGCGCTCCCAGCGGCACGGCGACCGGCATCGTTTTCCGCGCTGACGGCACGCTGCAAACGGCTGGCGGCTTCGGCACCATTCGTTCCACGTTCCCGGCACGGCAGATTCAGTTTGCGCTGAAACTGTCGTTCTAAATCAAACAATGGAGCGCCCGTCAGCCCGGGCGCTCCATTGAATCTCTTTACCGATTTTCGAATCGCCGAAAGAATCCATCCTTAAGATGCCGAACAACAGTGAACTTGCCGGAACGACTTTCAGCTCGGACGGCAGGACGCTGCTTTTCAATACCTAACGGCTGGGAATCACAATTGCGCTATGGGGGCTAAGAGTTTTTCTCTTCGGTGCGGTAAATAGGAACACGCTCCGGTTCGGAAGTGGCAACTTCGTTCAGCAACCCTGTGGTGGCTTCGGCGATGGATAGTCGCTCCGGCTCCGCGGGCAATTCATTGGTCCGTGGAACGGAAAATTGAGGCTGCCGCGGAATCGCCGGATCGTTTTCTTTTGAATCGCGTGGATTGAGCGTGAGGTGCGTTTTCCGGATTCCCCCAACCGTCGCCCACCAGCCAAGCCCAGCCAGCAGCAGGGCAAGCGCCAACAATGCTTTGGCACCTTTCGGATTGGCGGCAAAGTCAATCGCAAGCAAGGCGAGCAAGGGCATGAGCGTGCTGACAGCCAGAATCACCGCGCCAATCAGGGTCCATTGGTGACCGGCGCGAACGTTGGCGGTCAGGCGCATGACTTCCAGTTCCGCAGGCGCGGCGGAACTGGCTGGCGCGCCACATTTTCGGCAATACCTAGAATCGGCAATGAACTCGGCAGCACAGACAACGCAACTGGTTTGCGCTGCACGGTGCGCCGCCAGCGCAATGATGGCTTCGGCTTCCCGCGTTAGCGATTGGCGATCTCCTTTGCCGTAATAGCCATGGATTACGCTGTAATCAAACGTGACGCGCGCCGAGCCAGCGCCTTGTTGTTTCAGTCCGATTTCAACGGTCGTCGGATAGTCCAGGGCATTGGCCGAAAAATAATAGCTGGCTGCGCCCCGAGCGCCGTGCTTGGCGCGCAACGGATTTTCGTCCAGGACACGATAGCCCAATTGTTCAAGCGCGTCGGCCAGGCGCACTCGCAAGCTTTCCACCTCGCCCGCCATCATCCGTACTACGGTGTGTTCGCTGATGCCCAGCGCCGTTGAGATGTTGGCGCCGGAGTCTTCTTCGGATAAGTAACGTTTTTTTGCCATTGTTTTCAGTCTCAGCCAGTCAATCTGCCCTTTCAAGATACGAGCCGGTCAGGATACGAACCGGGTGATGGCTTGGTTCCGCTTGTCCAAGGCAGAAGCAACAATGATTTGTCGCGTGATTTCCAAGGCAAGACAAAGTCTCGCTTAAATCTCCGTGTTTGGCGAGGGCTAAAATGATGGCGGCATGACCGGCAACGTGAGAACAGCGATTGTAGCAAAGGACAGATGATGCAGGTTATGGCCGTGACTGAAAGCATTTGAAACCGATCTGGTTTGAGGATGGAAATTGATTGTCGCGCCCAGCAAAGCCGTTTCGTTTGCCGCCCACAATTTTAGCCAGCCGCTGCGCGAAGCGGGAACGACCTCGCTGAAACGCGGTGTTGCGCGCAACGTCTGGTCGGAAAGCACTGCGAAGAACTGGCAGCGGTCAGCGGTCAGCGAAACGCTGAAAGCCTGCTCCGCATCGTTGTACAGAAATCCTGACAAATCAGTTAGTGGCGGCGCAGCTGTTCGCCAATCACCTCCAAAACGATTCACGACCAACATCGTGTCATTGCCATTCGTGCGGCTGGCCAGATTCGACAACGCCAACACTCGCGGCGCGCGGCTGTAATCGAAACCGTTAAACTGCAACGTAGCCGACAGCGACTCGCTCAAACAAACAGGCGAGACATCGGGCGACAGTGAAAATGATTCTGCCGCCAGGTTGGCCGCGTGTCCTGAGGCAAGCTTGACGTATTCATCGCCAAGCAAATGATTGAAACTCAGCGGACAGCCTGTTGCTTCGTCGCAGGCCATGGCCAGCAAATATCCCGTAACGCCAGGATCAAGGTCAGAAGCCAGCAAGCTGTTCGTTTGCAGTGCCGCCAGACGCACAAAATAAGTAGTGAACTCGCCACTGCCGCCATTCACAAACAGCAAGCGAATCGTCACTGCACGGCTTTCGTGTGTGTTGGTCAGGTTGATGCGCGCATCCTGCCGCGCGCGGCTGCTGGCTTGCGACGTGAAAAGATTGAACACCAAAAGCGAACCTGGGATGGACGCTACGTCCGGTGTTGGTTGTCCGACATCGCTGGCAGTTTGCGCGGTAAAGATTTGATCACCGGAAGAGCTGTTGTTCCCATCGGCTTGATTTCCCGCCGCGTAAAAGGTGATGCGCCCGACATCGGTTGCAGGCGCAGTCCAGTTGACCGTCCAACTTGCGCCGCCAGTTTGGCCGAAAAAAGTTCCCGCCAGCGTGTGCTGAGCGTATTGGCGATTCAAAAAATTATCCCGGACGATTTGCGTTTCGTTGCCCTGGCTTTGCCAGGTTCCTGCCTGCGCATTTCCTGCGGTCAGGGCCGTGATCTGAAATCCCCAGCGCTGCCGAGTCGCATCGGTTGAACCATGTCGAACCGTGATTTGGTAAGTGCGCCCAGGTTGGTAATTTGCAGGAGCCAAAATGCTGAATTGCTGCGAATCAACCATTCTTGCTGTGCCGTGACATTCGCCGGTTGCGCAGCTCAGTTCGCCTGTTGCTGCTGTTCGAGCCGGATCGGGGCCGCCTGAAAATGCTCGTGCGCTTGTCCATTGACTGGTCACGAATCCGCCAACGCAAACGAATAGGCAGACCAACTTGGCGCGTTTCTCGAAAGTCATAGTTTTTTCTCCAATTTTTAGTCGCGCAGGCTATCTAGCAGAAAGGTGTTAAACCCATGTCAGCAGCCGCCCAAAATTGGAAAAGAGTATCGCTTTTTACGAAGTCTCAAAGTGAAGAAAAGAATTCGACAAACCAGGTATTGTCTTGAGCGCCAGACATTTAATAGAAGCTTCAACCCCGCCTAAGATGTACTTAAATCCTGGCTCCTATACTCCCGCTTCATAGCAATCACTGGAAGACAAATATGGTTCGCAACCTGCGACGCAGGCGGAAGTCTGCTTATCGGCTGGTGCCTTCAATAAACCTACCTAAACCAACAAGGAGCAATCATGCATTTAGAACAGGAAACAGACCGTTTTGAGATGATCACGGATGAACCCGTCGTAATCGGGAATGAAGAGCCTGAAGAAGATTTTGATGATGAAGAATTTGATGACGACGAAGATGAAGACGAGGAGGAGGAAGAACAAGCCAGTAATAAAAGCGACAATGAAACGTTTGCGCAGGTGCTGACGCGGCGTATCGAACGTCGTGCATTCATGAAAGGTGCTGCGATGACTGCCGGTTTGTTGGTTGCCAGCACGGGATTGCCAACGGCAGAAGCTGCCGCGCCACTTGGCTTCACTCCGGTCCAGCTCAGCACGGAAGATCGCATTATCGTGCCGCTGGGGTATCAATCGGAGGTTGTCATCCGTTGGGGCGATCCGATCCGCGCAGGCGCGCCCGCTTTCAATTTCAGCCAACAGAGCGCGGCAACGCAATCACAACAATTCGGTTACAACTGCGATTTTCTTTATGCCATTCCTTACAAACCCAATTCATTTCGTGCGGCTGTGCGTGCTGCGGAAAGTTATGTGTTGTGGGTCAATCACGAATACACCAACCCTGAACTGATGTTTGCCAATTACAGCGCCGCCACGACGACGAAAGAACTGGTTGATATTGAATTGGCTGCGCACGGCGGCACCATCGTCGCGATTGAACTTGTTCGTCGCGGGTTGTTCCTGGGCGGAGAAAAGTGGGCGGTTGATCTGACTTCGCCGCTTAACCGTCGCATCACGGCTGAAACCGAAATCATCATCAGCGGCCCGGCTGCGGGCAGCGATTTGTTGAAGACTTCTGCCGAACCGACCGGAACGCGTGTGCGCGGGATGTTGAACAATTGCAGCGGTGGCATCACGCCCTGGGGAACCATTGTTACCTGCGAAGAAAACTTCAATCAGTATTTTGCCAACTTGAACAATCTGCCTGCCACAGATGCCCGCCGAGCGATCCACACGCGCTACGGAATGCCGACCGGAGCCAGCGAACGCCGCTGGGAAAATTTCTATGACCGTTTCGACATTGGCAAAGAGCCGAACGAAGCCTTCCGCTTCGGCTACGCGGTGGAAATTGACATCTTTAACCCGAGTTCGACGCCGAAGAAACGCACGGCGCTCGGGCGTTTGAAACACGAAGCCTGCACCTTCGTCACCGCGCCGGATGGACGCGTTGTCGCTTACACCGGTGATGACGAGCGGTTTGATTACATGTACAAATTCGTCACCGAAGGGAAATTCGATCCCGCGCGTGGAGTGGCGAACGGAGATTTGCTGGATAAAGGAACGTTGTACGTGGCCAAGTTAAACAGCGACGGCACGGGGGAATGGTTGCCGCTGATTGGCGGACAAGGCGCGCTGGCAACCTGGACGCAAGCCCAGGTTTGCGTCAACACGCGCGGCGCTGCGGATCTGGTTGGAGCAACCAAGATGGATCGCCCGGAAGACATCGAAACCAATCCGGTCAATGGCAAAGTGTACGCTGTTTTTACCAACAACACACAGCGAGGCACTTCTGGCCGTCCGGCTACGGACGCGGCAAATCCGCGCGTCAATAATCTGCACGGCCACATCATCGAACTTACGGAAGGTGGCAATGATCCGTCGGCGACAACCTTCAAGTGGGAAATCTTCATGCTGTGCGGCGACCCTGCTGTCGCGACAGAGGGTACGTATTGGGCTGGCTGGCAAGGCGGTATCAGCCCGATTTCCTCGCCGGACAACATCACCTTCGACAAAGCAGGCAATTTGTGGATTGCAACGGACGGCCAGATTAATACGTTCCGCAAAAACGACGGCATTTATGTCGTTCCGGTTCAAGGTGCCGATCGAGGTTATCTGCGCCAGTTTATGAGCGGAATTCCCGGCGGAGAAGTCGCCAGT
>CAZXHW010000305.1:0-8743 GCA_964639915.1 uncultured Heliomicrobium sp. | reverse complement strand
ATAAAGCTGCTTCAAGTCCGTCTTCAACGTATCTTTCAGCGCCTGCTCCAGGTCCGCGATGTCCACTTTCTCAATCAGCACCCCCACTTCCAGCGCATCCTTGATCGAAAGCTCTCCCTTGGCGATCAGTTCGTTATAAAGCGCGGTCAGCTTCTCACTGACGAACACGCCCGGAGCCGTGCCAGCCGCCGGATCCGCAATGCCGTAGCGCGCAATCGCTGCGCGGTTGGGTTTGATCTGCAATTGCGGCAGGCCGGAAACCTGTTCGATTTTGACGTCTTCCGCACCGCTGACCTTGCCGACGACGCGGGCGATCTTTTCGGCTTCGATCTTGAGCGTGTCGAGATCATCGCCGAAGAGCTTGATTGCCACGTCCGACCGCACGCCGGAAATCAACTCCGAGACGCGCAATTCAATCGGCTGCGAGAAGCTAAAGGCCGCACCCGGCACCTTGTTCTCTAATGCCTGCGACATTTTCTCGATCAACTCTTCGCGGCTCTTTGTCGTTGTCCACTCCGTGTGAGGTTTGAGCGCAACATATAAATCGCTGACCTCCACACCCATCGGGTCGGTAGCGACTTCAGCGCGCCCGGTCTTGGAAATCACAGTTGTCACTTCGGGGAAGCCCTTCAAAACTTTCTCCGTCTCTGTCCCGATGCGAATGGATTCAGTCAGTGACACGCTTGGCAGTCGCGCGATTTGCACGGCGAGAGAGCCTTCATCGAGTCGCGGGATGAACTCCGCGCCGAGAAATGGAAACAACGCGCCGCTCACGATGACCAATACCAACGCCACCGTCAGCGCCGGAATGCGCCGCCGCATCACGAATGCCCGCGCCGGTTCGTACCAGCGGCGCACGTAACGGATGATCGGACTTTCGGTCTCCGCGACTTTGCCGCGCAAAACAAAGGTCAGCATCGCCGGAATATATGTCAGCGAGAGCAGCAGCGAGCCGAGTAGGGCAAACACAACGGTCAGCGCCATCGGCTTGAACATCTTGCCTTCGATCCCAGTCAGGCTGAGGATTGGTAAATAGACGATGGCGATGATCGCCACGGCAAATACGACGGGACGAGCGACTTCCAGACAGGCGTCGAGAATCGTGCGTTCCGACGGTTCCTTCGATCCTTCGTGCTGCGCTTCGGCGCGGCGGCGCACGGCGTTTTCAACCATCACCACTGCGCCGTCCACGATCAAGCCGAAATCGAGCGCGCCCAGGCTCATCAGATTGCCGGACACGTTGAAGACGCGCATCAGGATTGCCGCAAAAAGCATGGAGAGCGGAATGATCGTCGCCACCACCAACGCACCGCGCCAGTTGCCGAGCAGCAAAATCAAAACGACGATGACGAAGATCGCTCCTTCGATGAGGTTCTTCGCCACTGTCCAGATCGTGCGATCAATCAGTTCCGTGCGGTCATAAAAGGGGATCAATTCGACGCCCTTCGGCAGCGTCTTCCTGATTTCAGCCACGCGCGCTTTGACGCGCTCAACGACGGAACGTGAGTTCTCGCCTTTGAGCATCATCGCAATGCCCGCGACAATCTCGCCTCCGCCGTCAGCCGTCACCGCACCCTGCCGCACGGTTGCGCCCGCGACGACCTCGCCCACGTCACGCACAAAAACCGGCACGCCGTCCTTACCGGTTTTAACCACGATCATGCCGATGTCTTCGGGCGAACTCACCAAGCCAATGCCGCGCAGCAGGTACTGTTCGGCGTCTTTCTCGATATACGCGCCGCCGACGTTCGCGTTGTTGCGGGCGACGGCTTCAAACACGTCGCGCAACGATAGGCCGTAAGCCTGCAACTGCGCCGGATCAAGCCGCACCTGATACTGCTTCTCAAACCCGCCGAAGCTGTTGACTTCAGTGACACCTGGTACGCCGAGCAATTGCCGCCGCACGCTCCAGTCCTGAATCGTGCGCAGCGCCGTCGCGTCGTATTCCCTGGGATTCTTCGACTTCAACTCGTACTGATAGATTTCTCCCAAGCCCGTCGAAATTGGCCCCATCTCCGGCGCGCCAATCTCCGCAGGGATTTGCTCGCGCGCCTGCGAGAGCCGTTCGAGCACAAGCTGCCGTGCGAAATAGATGTCAATCCGATCATCAAAAACGACAGTCACAGCGGAAAGGCCGAACTTCGACACCGAGCGGATTTCCGCAATGTCGGGCAATCCACTCATCGCCACTTCCACCGGAAAAGTAATCTGCCGCTCCACGTCAAGCGGCGAGAGGGCGGGCGCGGCGGTCAGCACCTGCACTTGCACGTTGGTCACGTCTGGCACGGCATCAATGGGCAGGTTCTTCAAACTATAAACGCCCGCGCCGATGAGCAATAAGACAGCCAGCAGCACAAGCAGCCGCTGCGCCACCGAAAAGCGAATGAGTGCGTTAATCATCAGTGTTCCTCCCCCAGTTCGCCCTTCTGCATCTGCGATTTGAGCGTGAAGCCGCCCTTTGTCACGACGCGCTCGCCTGCTTTTAGTCCGCCCGTCACCACACGGTAGCCGCTGCTTTCGCCGCTCAGTTCAACTTCGCGCACCTTGAAATGCCCTGGCTCTTTTTCATCGGCAACAAAAACAATGGTGCGATTCCCGATGCGCTGAATCGCGGTTTCGGGAACGAACAATTCCTCACCTGTCGCGGCTTCTGCTGTTCCGGTCTGAAACTCGACCTCAACGAACATGCCTCCTTTGAGCCGCTCACCCGCATTGGCGAGTTCGACGCGCACCTTGGCCGTGCGCGTCTCTTCATTAAGCTGCGGATCAATGTAGGTGATGCGACCGGAACGCGCGTCGCCGCCGAGCGCCGCCGCTGAGACGCGCGCCGCCGTGCTGATACGTAACCGGCTGACTTGCGCTTCCGGCACGTTGGCAATCACCCAGACGGTCGAGAGGTTGGCGATGGTGAAAAGCGGTTTGCCCGGCTCAATCCCCGCGCCTGCGTTGACCAACCGCTCCGTCACCGTGCCGGAGATGGGCGCACGCAACACGATCAGCGAAGTATCCCGTTTGTGGTCGTCACCGTGTTCGCTGTGTTCCTCACTGCTAACCGGCGCGCCAAGCGATTTCATTTCGTCGCGGATGTGCGCCACATCTACGCGATCAGTCTCAACATCGGCGCGGGCTTCCTGAATCTCTTTGTTGAGCGCGATGTTACTTTGGAAGTCATACTCGGCCTTCGCCGTCCGATAGGTTGTCTCTGCTGCAACCAGGTCTTTGCCCGCGCCTGCGCCGACTTCGATCAGCCGTCGTGTGCGTTTAAGCGCGGCTTCGGCTTCATCCAGTTTTGCTTTAGCAGACAACACCGCCGCGCGATTTTCGGCCTGCTCGACGCGCTTCAGGTTGCGTTCCGCCAAGGCGAGTTTCGTTTCGGCTTCGTGCAGCTTGCCGTGCATCTGCGCGATCTGCGGGCTGGCAATGACGGCCAGCGGTTGTCCTGTACGCACGCGGTCGCCGAGCGCGACATAAACCCGCTCAATGCGACCCGACACCAGCGGCGTCGCCTGCTGCGTCTGTTGCTGGTTGACCTCCACCGAGCCGGTCACGCGGAGCAATCCGCCGCCGGCGCGCGCAGCGACTTCGGCAAATTCGAGCTTGGCGGCGGCTAAAGCTTCGGGTGACAGGCTGACTTCCTCGCCCTCGCCTTCCTTGTGCTCGCCTGCTTTTTCACCGGCTTCTGCTTTCGCAGCTTCTTCCTTCTTCGCGCCGCCGCACGCGGACAGGAACAAAGCTGTCAGGATCAGTATTCCGGCGACCAGCAAAGCAGTTTGCGGTCGTAATGATTTGGTTTCAGGTGATGGCGCTTTCATTTCGTTTTTCATAGGGTTCCTCATTTCTCGCTGCCTCCCAGCGCAGACTGCAAATCAGCCAGCGCGCGATACCGTTCGGCCAGGGCTTCGGTGTATTCGCGTTGTGAATCGAGCAGTCGCCGCTGCTCGGCAATCAGGTCTGTGACGCGAAAGGCGCCGACATCGTAAGCGGCGCGAATCGCGCGAATGTTTTCGTTCGAGCGCGCAATCACGCCCTGCTCGAATGTGGCGAGCGATGCTTGCGCTGCCTGGTAACGCGCCAGCGCGCTGCCGACTTCCGCGCGCACGACGGACTCGACGAATTCGCGACGACGCTGTGTCTGGGCAATCGTCGTTGCGGCTTCGGCCTTCGCGCCCTGATTGCGATTGAAAAGGGGCAGCGGAATAGAAATTCCGACGGAAAATAGTTTGTCGCGGTCGGTCAGAAACCCAATTGGCGTGTCATCAAAGCTGTTTTGACTTGTGCCGTAGCGAGCCGAGACGATGATGTCCGGCACGGCCTGTGCCTTTGCCAGTTTCAAACCGGCCTGCGCTGTTTCTTCCATTAGACGCGCCATCCGCAAATCGGGGCGCGTGCGTAGCGCGATTTCAACGGCGGCTTCCGTCGTGGCGGGTGGCTCGCGCAGGATCGGCTGCGTCAGTTCCTCACGCACTTTCAATGATTCGCTGAGTGGGATTCCGGCCAGCGTCTTCAACTTCAGCAACGCCGCTTGTAAGCGTCCCTCGATCAGCGCGCGCCGCGAGCGCAATCGGTCAAGTTCTACGCGCAGCAGGTTGACTTCGAGCGGCGCGGCATCGCCTTCGCTGACGCGCGCCTCGACAACCCTGACCGTTTGTGTGTCGAGCCGATTCAATCCTTCGGTGATGTCGAGTTCGCGTTGTGCGGCCAGCGCCTCGACGTAAGCTACGCGCACTTCGGCGGCGAGCCGGCGTTCGCGCTCAGCGACTTCGACCTCGGCGACTTCCAATTCGGCTTGCGCCAGATTGAGCCGTCGCCCGCGCTTGCCGCCCATTTCCAGCGGTACGGAAACGCCGACCGTCCTCACGCGCTCGCCGGGTGAGTTCAACACGCCGCGCTGCTGCTCGAAATCGAGCGTCGGATTCGGCCTCAACCCTGCTTGCTGTAAGCGCGCGCGGGCACGGTCAATTTCCAGCCGGGCGGCAGCTAGTTCGGCATTCGAGGCAAGCGCCCTTTTGACCAGATCAACCGTGGATACACCTTGCACAGGCTCCACGATTGACGTGCTTTCTCTTTCCGTTGAGGTTGCTGGAACCAAGTCGAGGTGTACAGATGCCTGACGCGCGTCCTTCGCATCGGGTTGTGCCGTGGTGGGGGGGAGGCTCTGCGCCGCAGTAATTGCGGACAAGATGCCAGCCAGTAGCACCGAAAAATAAACTTCCCCAGTCACGCGCAGACGTGACCGGACTGCCCGCCACGCGCAGAGGCAGCTTCGCCGATAAAACATAATCACGACCTTTCCTGGCTCGCTGCCATGCCGATACGTGTTGTATCCACAGGCTCGCGGTTTTACGGCGAGCGGCAGGGCACCAAGGCCAAAGACCAAAATAATTCAGACACGAAAGCGAAGATCGAAGGTGACACTTCACCTCAGACAATGCACCTTAGTGATGTATAGGGAATCGAAGAGAAATCAGCAGGACGCTGATCGTGGAGGGTGGTCAGTGCCGTTGAGCCAGGCAATGGAAAGGTTGGCCGGTCGAAACGGGTATTGGTGCTGGATGACAGCGAAGCCTGAAGAATCTTGCGCGTGTACAGGCAGTATATGAATGCAGCAACAAAAGCAGTCTTCTTCCATCGCCCCGGATTGTGAATGCTGTTTGCCTTGTTGGTTGCTATCGTCAGCATCTACTAGCGTCATCGTGTCGGCCAGAGATTGCGTTTGTGCTGATGGGCTGAGATCGGTGAATTCATCACAACAGAAACCAGAGAAGGTCAGATCAGCAAGAGTGAAGAGGAGGAAGAAAACTGCAATGCCGCGATACACGCAGTTGGGTCGCAGCAAATTGTTTAATCTCGAAACTTTCATACTCCTACCATTTTCAAGCTAGCACGGACAGGATTAACGGGTCAATCTCAAACTCATGCGCACTGGCTGACCAGAGCGTCTCAGCCAATGAAAGCCTGACTGCTCCTCAACGTTCCTGAACGATTTCATGTTCAGCGTGAGGCGGCGGCTCAACCACCCGCCAATGAATTTCTCCTGGCGGTCTGCCAACCTCAATCCTGAGTGCTTCGTTCAAGCTGTCAAAGTGCCAATCCTGATTAGATTGAACTCTGAGTGTAGAAACAGCCGGGGCTGATTCCACAGGCCGAATTTCAACTTTTTCCTTCTGAAGCTCTGCCGCCACAACCGGCGTCCACTTATCGAAAGGCATCGCCAGTGATCGCTCAGTTCCGGCAGCAGCCAATCTCTCTGATTGAGTCTGAAAAATACGAAGCGAAATGTCCGCCTCAGACACGCGAGGGTGATCGTGCGCCCGAACAAGTTCAAGATCGCGGCGCTGGACATCCAGCAGTTCAAAAGCACGATAGACGTCTTCGCGCGTCTGCGCCGCATAACGATCAAGCTCCGCTATCCTGCGCTGATCAGCGGGGCTGAGCGAATCAAATGCTGATCGAACGAACTGCTCGTGCCATTCCGGTGTTACCTGAAATGAAGGGGTGTCGTTTTTTGCTTCCCGAACTATTTCGCGGGGGCGAATTCTCTCAGCGGCAAAGTCATTCCTGGCGGCCTGCGCGATGCTGGCTCTTTCCTGAAGATGCTCCTGAATGTAAGCGACTGTATCGCTGATCCGCACTGCTTCGGGCAATGGATTGCGGTCGAACGTCTCCTCCGGCACGAGAGCCTGCCACGCCAGATTTCTGGCGCGCAGACGGACTTCTCGTTGCAGCGATTCAGGGAGCAAGGCGCGCGCTTCGGTGATGGTCAACCTGTCGCCGGTTTGTCCTGAAGCTGTTTTTTCAAATTCAATTCCTCGCTCGATCAATGCTTCATTCAGCAGTTGCCGTTCGATGCTTCCCATATTCGCCATGTATTCACGAAAAGTGGCGTTTTCTCTGGGAATCGCACCGAAGGCGCGAGTGACAGGCAGTTCGGCAAGATTATTGTCTCTGACAACTTCGGATCGCCCAGCGGACGGCAATCTCAATAAATCTTTCTTTCTTTCTTCACTAAACTCATAGAGGTATGTCCGTTCGTGGGGCGCGATTCGTTGACTCAGCAGGTGAAGATTCACTTTGCCTTCGCTGTTCATCTTTTCGTTGATGATGCTCGCCTGAAAATGCGCGATGGCCTTGGCTGTTTTTCTTGTTTCCAGTTCTTGAAGCATCGTCTTGAGAACTTCAGATGGTTCTATCCTGCCTTCACGAAGGTCGGCGGTTCGCGCAGCACGCGCTGTTCTTGATAGCCCATAATTTAATCGCAGTTCGCGCATCTCGGGCGTGTGATGCTGCGGCGCACGGCCATTGAAAAGCAGATTCCTCTCCCAGGTATTCAACGGCATCACAGACGGCAGCGGATACTTCTCCGGTGCAGAGCGATGTCTCCGCAATTCCTCGCTTCGACGTTCATTGACGCGCAGCAAATCAGCCGAGACGCGACCAAGAGCTTCGGGGGTTGTGGCGTTGAAAATTGCGGCACGCGCATCCCGGAAAACAGACGAAGCGTTGAGTGCGCGCGTTTCCGGGTCGCGCAATCGCTCACCTACATAGTTCTTGAGAAAAGCCCCGATTCTGCTTCGTTCATCCGCCTCGCGTTCCGTCAAAGCCAGTCTGACTTCGGGACCATCCTTGCCAGCCCAGGTTTGCAGGGAAAGTTTCTCTCCTGCCGCAATCTTTGCCATTGTCTGAAAAACTTTTGCGCTGCTTAAGGGCAGACGAAAAGCATCCTCCCCGACTCCTCGTTCCGGCAGGCTCACAAAGAGTCGTGAGGCTGCGGCGCGCTCAGGTTTGTCATCCGAAACATTCCTGCCCATCCCTTGTCTGAGCCGCCGAGCCAGATTGTCAACTTGGCTGAGACGGGCATCTTCGTAAGGTTCCAGTTCATTCCCGACGCGCGTGGCTTTCAATTCGTGCAAATGGAGATGCTCTTCTTCACACAGTTGAAGCAACGTCCGCTGGCTTTCGAGATATTCCTCTTTGCTTACCGGGCGTTCAGGATTTTCGCTCTCTGGCCTGTCGGTAAGCTCCACGAGTTTGCGCATATATTCGGCTGGGTCAGGCTGAAACATCGTTCTGTCAATCGCCTTGAAGAGCGCTCCACGACTGGCACCGTGCTCAAGCCGACGGTCAATTTCCGGGATCGCCCTGCTGACGAGTCTCTCTTTCTGTTCGTAGCTCAGCCCGGCGGGCAAATGCAATGACTCATCGCGTAAATTGACCATGCGCGCGGCCGTGTTCAGTCTGCCCTCAGGAATATCATCTTCACGTTCTTCCGAAGATTGAACCGCGTCTATGCTCTCTCGGGTTTCGAGCCTCGTCATCTCGGCTGCGACAAGCCGCATCTCTTCAAGCGTGTGCGCCAATGCTTCGGGGCGTTGGGCTTCGTCGCCTCTGCGGGAACGCTCTTCTCGTTCGCTACGAGTGATTCGATCGTAGTAGGTTTTGAAGACTGCAATCCGCGTCCGTGTGTCAGCCGTTTCGCCACTGATCGCAAGCCCTAGCGAGTGAAATTCACGCGCATGCTCGCGGTCACCGATCTTTTCAAGCGCGTAGGACAAAGTCGTGATGAATGGCGTGTCGCGCTCTTCGCTCAATTCATATTCTTCGGCGGGAATGATGAGGGTGTCGCCTTTAAGTCCGGCTCCGTGCTCATATAGGTCGCGCATCGCTTGACTCTGTTCGTTCAGCCAGTTCGCCTGCTCAACCTGAGTTCGATGATCAGGATGGTCAATCTCATTTGAAATGAATG
>CAZXHW010000304.1:0-8781 GCA_964639915.1 uncultured Heliomicrobium sp. | reverse complement strand
AATGGATCGAAGCCAGAATGCCGGAATGGCACGCGCAATTGAGTTATGCGCGTTTCAAAGATGCGCTGGCCAAACATAACTTTGCCGAAGCTAAAGAAAATCTGGCTGAAGCACGAAAGTTTTACCGCCAACCTAAGATGGCGCTGCTACAAACTGCGATAAAAATCGCGCCGAAGTTCGTTGCCAAAATCGCCATGCAAAGGATGGAAAAATAGACAAGATTTGCAAGATTCACTTGATGAAATGAATCCTGTTCAATCCTGAAAATCCTGTCAAAAAACAAGCTTGAATGCCTGAACGCAAAATCAAAATTCTGCACGTGATTGACTCGCTGGGAATCGGCGGAATGGAACGCGTAGTGATCGACGTGGCGAACGGGCTTGATCCGGCGCGGTTTGAGCAAGTTATTTGCTGCATCTCTCGCCGGGGCGAAGCCGCAGACCAATTACGCGACGGCGTGCGCTGCATTGATCTTGGCAAAGGCGACAAGGCAGATCGGTTAATGCCGTTGAAACTGGCCAGCTTCTTTCGCCGCGAACGACCGGACATCGTTCATTCGCAAAGCTGGTCGGGCGTGGATACAGCCTTGGCAAAATTGATCTCGCCTAGAGTCAAACTGGTTCACAGCGAACACGGTCGCAACTATCCTCAATGGGGCAAACAACCTTTGATGCGCCGTTTGGCTCGACGTGGCGTGTATCACCTGGCAGATGCGGTGTTTGCAATCTCCAGCGAAGTGCGCAAGTTTTATTGCGACCAGACGGGCTTCCCAGCCGAACGCATGAAAATTATCCACAACGGAATTGATGTGCAGCGCATTGACGAAGCTGATGCAGAAGGGGTTCGTGAAGAACTTGGCATTGCGCCAAATGATTTTGTCTTTGGCACAATCGCACGGCTGGACTTGACCAAAGACACTATCACCTTGGTGCGGGCCTTTGCGGCTGTCGCGCTGCCTCGCAGAAATCCGAGAATCAAACTGCTGATCGTTGGCGACGGCGAGGAGCGATCCAAGTTGGAAGAATTCATTGACAAGCTGGATTTGAATCGAGCGGTGATTTTCACCGGAATGCGCCGCGACGTGCCGCGACTGCTCAAGGCGATGGATGTGTTCGTACTGTCGTCGGTTTCAGAAGGGATGCCGCTGACAGTACTGGAAGCAATGGCGGCTCGATTGCCAGTCGTGGCGACCGAAATCGGCGCGCTGCCGGAATTGGTAGAAGAAGGCAAAACCGGTTTTCTGGTTCCGATTCGTCATGCCGTCGCCATAGCTGACAGGTTGGAAGAGTTTCTGGCAAATCGGCAACTCGCGAAATCCTTCGGCGAAGCTGCCCGGTATAAGGTCGAGCGTGAATTCACCCTCGAACAAATGCTGCAAAATTATGCTGAGCTTTACGAGTCGCTTTGGAGTGCTACGCCTTCGGCGTAGCTTGGGTAGTCGCATCCCCAACCAGGTGCTTGGTTGAAAAAGCGATGCAATACGCTCCAAAGGACTTCCAAAGCTGCGCCAAGCGCGCAGCACTCCAAATTTTATGATTACGATTGACGGTTCAGTGGGGGAGGGCGGCGGCCAGATTCTTCGCACTTCGCTGGCGCTGTCGCTCATCACCGGAAAAGCTTTCCGCATTGAAAAGATTCGCGCTGGACGACGAACGCCTGGCTTGTTGCGGCAGCATCTGACTTCGGTTAATGCCGCGGCGCAAATTGGCAAGGCTGAAACTTCAGGCGCTTCGATTGGCTCGGCACAACTGGCGTTTCATCCTGGCAAAACGTCGCCCGGTGAATACCACTTCGCCATCGGCACGGCAGGCAGCACAACGCTTGTGCTGCAAACTGTTTTGCCCGCGTTGATGATCGCCGAAGGGCAAAGCCGTTTGACGCTGGAAGGCGGCACGCACAATCCGTTCGCTCCGCCGTTCGATTTCCTGGAAAAAGCGTTTTTGCCGCTGCTGAAACGAATGGGTGCAAAAGTCGAAGCCAAGCTGGTCAATTACGGTTTTTACCCGGCGGGTGGCGGCAAACTGGAGGTGACAATTCACGGAAACAGCAAGCTCGCCCACATGGATTTGCCGGAACGCGGCGACATCAAACGGCGATTAGCAAAAGCTGTGCTTTGCCATTTGCCGCGTAACATTGCCGAACGCGAATTGAACATCGTCCAGAAAAAACTTTCGTGGCCGAAAAAATGGCATCAGGTGGAAACGCCGACCAACTCCATCGCGCCCGGCAATTTCGTTTCGCTGGAAGTGGAATGCGAACAGGTGACAGAAGTTTTCACGGGCTTTGGCGAACGCACCATTGCAGCCGAAGCCGTCGCCGATCAAGCCGCGCTGGCTGCACGTCGTTATCTGGCCAGTGAAGCGGCGGTTGGCGAATATCTGGCCGATCAACTTTTGCTGCCAATGGCTTTGGCCGGAGGCGGTTCGTTTACCACCTTGCCGCCTTCGCGCCACACAACGACCAACATCGAAGCCATCAAAAAATTCCTCGACATTCCGATCACCTGCGAACAAACCAACAACCGCGTTTGGCGAATTCAGGTCGGAAGCTAAAGCCAGCGCGGCTCTTGCCGCCATTGTCTGACGGCAGTAGTATCCGTATGCGCGAATGCATTGCGGGACGCGCAAGTTTTTACCCCTTCTCTTTCATCAACTAAAAAACTCGGAGGACGAACTATGGCAGAGAACGTTAATCGCCGCCGATTCCTCACTGAAGCAGGCGCAACCGTCGCCGGGGCTGGCGTGCTCACAGCGCACTCTTACGCGCGCGTGCTGGGCGCGAACGACCGCATTCAAATGGGCATCATTGGCTCTGGCGGACGCGGACGCAGCGTGATGGGATCGTTCAACAAATTCGCAGATCAAGTCGAATTCATTCACGTCGCTGACGTTTACGAACCAAACATCAACGCGGCGTTGAAACTGTCTCGCGCAGGCGCGAAAACGACGATGGATTATCGCCAGTTGCTGGACGACAAAGACATTGTTGCCATTCTGAACGCGACGCCGGATCACTGGCATCACAACGTTTTGATTGATTCCGTCGCCGCTGGCAAAGACGCCTACACCGAAAAGCCGTTTGCCTATTCCATCGAACAAGGCGCGAAAATGGTCAAGGCCGTTCGCGCGACAAAGCAAATCGTCCAGGTAGGCATGCAGCGGCGCAGTTCCGAAGCCGTGCGCGGCGCGAAGAAACTGGTTGACGATGGCGTGCTGGGCGAAGTAGTGATGGCTCGGGCGCAATGGTTTTGGAACCGCAAGCCTATGCCGCAAAAACTGGAGCTAGCCGGAAAGCTCGACTGGGAACGCTTTCAAGGCCCGGCCAAAAAGCGTTACTCCTTGGACGAGCGCCGCTTTTTCCATTGGCGCAATTTTTCCGATTACAACGGTGGCCACCTGACCGATCAGGGAACGCACCTGATGGACGTGATCCAGTGGTTCTGTAATGGCGGCAATCCGCCGACTTCCGCCGTTTGCCAGGGAGCGACGTACGTTCACAAAGGCGCAGATGTGCCGGACACGTTCTGCGCTGTTTACGAGTATCCAAGCTTTATTGCGACGTGGACGCTTTGTTACGGCAATTCCTACGAAGACGCCTGGAAGATTCATCTGCAAGGTAAAAAAGCCACGATGGTCATTGACGATGACGGCTATCGCGTTTATCCAGAACCCTGGCAACGCCCTGATATTCCGCCGAAAGCGATTCACGAATACAAAGGCGGTATTCCAACCGAACCACATGTCAAAAACTTCCTGGATTGCGTGAAGTCGCGCCAGGAACCCAACGCTCCGGTCGAAGTCGGTCATAAAGCTGTCACCGGCCCCCACCTGGGAAATCTGGCCCTCAGAGCGCAAAAACGTGTTGTGCTTGGCGCTGATGGAATGGTCGCCAAGGTTTAGCTTAAAAAACTTGAAAGGGAGCAATTTTGGGAATTGCTCCCTTTCAATGTGTCAACTTTTGATACTTTTCAGATTATATTTGTCTTCAAAAGAAGACGCTTTCCTGCTCTTTCTCCAAAATTCAAACCGCAAAGTTGTTTAATTGCCACACTTCCAAGTCGTCTAATATTGGGCACTCGACTTGCTGAAGACTTGGCGAAATAGCCGCGTTGGTCGGGTGCTACCTCTTTGACGACCTTTGACGGCTAAAACCGTTGGCCCTTACTGAGAAAAGTTATGACTTTGCTAGAAGATCTATTAGTGGGATTGCTGTATCTACCCTTTCTGATCGCTCCGTTTGCCTTACTCTTCTGGTATGCCTTTGCGGCAAACCGTCCAAACGAAGCGGAAGCTGTCAAAAAATCTGAGGATTTGAGCCAGCGCCCAACTCGCTGAAGGTTAGCGCAGGTTTTCCAACCTGCCTGACTTCATCAGAAGACCTCTTTGTGACCAGAGAAAGTTTGCTGGTCACATCACGAGCAGGTTGGAAAACCTGCTCTACTTCTTCACAAAACGAACTCCACGAATGCGTCCGGCATTGACGCCGAAGCCTGTGATTTTGCCTTGAGCGTCGCGGGTGAACTCGTATTGTGCGCCCTGAATTAAGGTCAAAAGTTCCTGTGTTCTGGGCGTCAATGGCCGCTTCACATCATTGCGATCAATCATAAAAAGCCGACCATTTTCCAGCGCCACCTTGTTGATAGTATCAAGCTCTTCGCTGTAGTAAGCGCCTGTAAATTCAGCAAGTTGCTCAGCCGTCAGCGTTATCGTGTCTGGTATTTTCGGTGGTGCGCCCCGAAGCGTCAAAGAGTTTTTTTCCGGTCCCTTGAATTGCTCCGCCAGATAAATATCCGCCACCTGCAAAGCCATCGCACTTGGATTTGCTGTCCCCAAATTGCACAAACAGGCCACTGAAAATTTCTGATCGGGAAAACGTACGAGTTCCGATCGAAACCCTGCCCACGAACCGCCATGACTGACTTTTCGCAGACCTTTGTACTCTTCGATAAACAACCCGCTGGCATAATCATGCTTCTTGCCATCGTTGAAAGCTCCGACTGAATGCATTTGATCCAGAAAGGCTTTGCCGCCGATTTTTGGTTCGTAAAAGTTCTGATCCCAAAGCAGCAAATCTTCAATCGAAGTCAGCACAGCGCCATCACCGGTTTGTTCAAAGTTCGACATTTCGGTTTGGAAGACACCGCCTCTGGCTGGCGCATAACCAGTTGCCCGCATCGGCACAATGCGTTTGTGATTGTCCAGAATCAGCGAGTGTTTCATGCCCAAAGGATCAAAGATGTTTTCTTTGGCAAATTCCGGCAGCGACTTGCCGCTGGCGCGCTTGACGATGATCGAAAGCAGAAAATAGCCGCTGTTGCTGTACAGCCATTCGTCGCCCGGTGTGAAATTCAAAGCCTTTTGCTTGACGATGATTTTCAGCGCGTCGGCTTCGGTTGTGGTGTCGTCGAAGTTGATTCCAGCCAGCGAAAATAGCGTCAGGTAATCGCGTAAGCCGCTGGTGTGATGCAGCAAGTGACGAATCAGAACGGGCTTTTGGTAAGCAGGCAATTCGGGAAGGAACTTCCGCACGTCATCTTCCAGCGAAAGCTTTCCGGCTTGTGCCAACAGCAAAATGCTTCCGGCGGTGAATTGTTTTGAAGTCGAGCCGATGTCGTAAACGATTTTCGATCCGTTGGCGATGCCGTGTTCCAGATTGGCTTTGCCGTAACCGCGCGCGTAAACCAGTTTGCCGTCTTTGATGACGCCGAGCGCACAGCCTGGCGAATCCTGCTTGTCGTAATTGGCAAAAATCGCGTCAACTTTGGCTGAGACGCCATCGGCTGATTGCGAGCTTCCGGGAATCGGCGAAACAAACAGCAAAACGAAAAGGGTGAAAATTCTAAAACAACGCATGTCATTCTCCTTGATGACGTGAATAATGACGCCCAAAAGCATTTGGACAGGATTTACAGGATTATTCAGGATTCAATCTATCCTGAGCAATCTAGTTCATCCTGTCCAAAATTCCAGCGTTGATTTAGTAGCGGAGCGAATGATCCGTCAGATATTTCCAGCCTTCGTCGCCAATCAAGTCCATGGAAGACAATCCGTCCTGCGCTGTGCCCGGATAAACGTAAATGCCATCGCGCTCCAGCGCACGCGGGTCTAGCGATTGCAATCCTTGCAGCAATTGTTTGAAGGTTGCCGGTCGGAAGTATTCGCCCTCTGGCAGATTTTCGATCATCGTGCGGAACGGCTGAACCAGTTGCGTGTACGTCGGGCGGAATTGGTAATCACCAATATCGTCCTCGACTGCCTGTTCGCGATTATCAATCAGCATCAGCAAGGAAACGATCAGGAATTCTTTTTGATCCGAAAAGCGATGGAGGCGATCTACTTCACCACCAAGTTCATCTCCTTCAGTTGCCATTGAGGCTTCGATTTCGTTTCGCCATTGATTGAAATTACTGATGGCCGTATCGGCGTCGCTTTGAAAATCCCAGTAGCCGTATTCCCAGGCGTATTGGTTTTCAATCAGCAACGAAGCCACAGATTTGATGAAGCGCCGCTTTTCATCTGCCGAATCAGTTTCGTCCTCGGCTTCAATCAACCGAGCGAGCCGAGAGCGCAATTCGTCGCCGCCAAAAACCTGAACCACCAGTTGAATGCCGAAAAACAGCGCGTGGTCGTTTTGCTTGCCTCGACCGCCTAGAAAGGCTCTGCGGCCGCCGTCAATACGCCCCTGATCCTTGCCGGTTTTCGCCATATAAATGCCGCCAGCAAAAACTGCCGCCAAAATCAGCATCACCAACCAGAACAACCCTGTCCCGATCAGCAAGAAAAGCAAAATGTTCATTCGTAACCCTCTCGGAGTTAAAGAAAAGCTTCTCCCACGAAGACACACAAAGAAAACACGAAGAGAAACCAAGTGCGTCTGTGCTGCTTCGTGTCCTCTTCGTGTGACTTTGTGGGAAGATTTCGGATGCCTTATCAGCCGCTGAACCAACCGCCGCCGCTTCGCCCGTATGACCCGGAACGTCCGGAACGAACTCCATTAACTCGCCCATCGCTGCCCCGCCGCACGCTGGTGCGCCCAAACCCACTTGGTTTGGTTCTGCCAACGCCAGTTGCTCCGGGAGAAGTCCCCACGCGAGCGGAACTGAAAACCGTGGGCCTTGAGGCCGGACGATAGCTTGGCGGATCGAAATTTGGACGAGAATTTACAGGCGGAGGCGGAACGCGATAATTGCCAGCGTATCCTCCGCCGTAACCATATCCGTTGCCGTAAATAATCGTGGTTGGACGGCTCCAGTAATAATGATCGTAAAACCACCAGTGCGAATAGGGAAACCCGCCGTAGTAATAATGCCGCACCGTTGATGACGCTGGCGCAGTTGTCGAAGCCGTGTTGCTGGCCGTCAGCGGTTCGTCATAAGGCTTGAAATCAGACAACCGGAGCATCCGCACATTGATGCCATTTTTCTGCCATTCGACAAAATCTTCGTTGATGTCATCCAGTTCCGTCGCCTGGGTCTGATCCTTAGTGATATAGATCACCTGCAAAATGCCACGTTGTTTCAACTGTTCGGCTGGTGGCAATTTGGCCAAATACCGGTTGTCGAACTGATTGTCCTGATCTGTGTAAGGCGACAATCGGTTCGCGTCCAACAGCAGCATTGCCGGAGCGTCTGCAGGCAATTTTCCGCGCTTTTCGTCAATTTCACTGGCGTAATAGGCCATTGCACCCAGCGTTTCGTGCGAGCGAACGACTCCCAGCGGATGCGGCCAGTTATCGAAGACCGGAACCAACGTCACGACATCGGCCAGCGCTGCTCCGACTGCTATGGAAGCCGGACCGGGCAGATCGGAAATAATCAAAGTCTGATTGGTATTTTTCCCGGACGCGATCAGCGAACGCAGGCCCTCGGCGCGCTGGTAGGCTTCGACCATATCGCCTGTGCGGATCAGCTTGATCTCTTTGTTGAGCGAAACCTGCGAAAGCGATTGCAGCAAGGTCGGCGTAAAAAACGGCTGCCATTGCGCATCCCGCGGCTGATAGACCGAGATCAGGTAGTTCGGATCGAAGGCGCTTACGGCTTTATTCACGCTGTCGGTTGTCGTCACGCCAGCCGTATAGGTCAGTGCCTTGTCAGTCGAACCGACATTCCAGCCTTCCTTCTTTTGCAGTTCCAGAGACTCTTCGGCAACTTCCGGTTCATCATCCCCTGCAAGCTGATACAACCCCAATCCAGCCATGCTTAGCGCTGCCGTCCAAGCCAGACCTTTGCCGACTTGACGCCGCGTCAGATGTTTTTCAAACCAGTTTGGTGTTTGACGTTGCAGGGAAGAATTCACACGCGATCCCGATTGAACGGAATCGGTTCTGTTAGATTTGTTTTTGGTTTTGTTGGCCATAATCAAATGCCAATACGTTACTGCTCTTTTTTAGGTTCTAAGGTTATATCGTCAACAGAGAAAACCTCTCCTGCCAGTGATCGGAATCCAAAAGTACCGTATAGAAATTTGTCCTTGGATGTTGTCGTATTTGTCCACGCTCCAAGTTCGACCTGCTGACCGGTTTCATTAGAAGTAATCCAGTGCATAATTTTTTCGCCACTGATCTCGATATTGATTAGATAGGAAAATTTTTGATCCAACTCTACCAGCACCGGGAATGGCGTAGTGGCTTCTTCAGGCTTGCCACCGTCTTTCACAACGTATGTGTAAAACCTTTTCGGCGTATGTGTCGTGGACTTTGGCCCGGCTAGATGAAACAGATAATAGCTTCGCCCTTCCTTGTCGGCTTTTGCTACCCAGGTTGCGCCTTTACCATCTTCCAACC
>CAZXHW010000303.1:0-8849 GCA_964639915.1 uncultured Heliomicrobium sp. | reverse complement strand
TACAAATCCACGGATGGCGGCAAAAGCGTTCGGCCAATTTCGACGCCACACGGCGACAATCAGGGGATGTGGATCAATCCTGACAACCCTGAAATCTTCATTCAATCCAACGACGGCGGAGCGAACGTGACGCTCAATGGCGGGCGCACCTGGAGCACGATTTACAACCAGCCGACGGCGGAAATTTATGCGGTCGCGACGGACAATCAATTTCCGTATCTGGTGTACGGCGCGCAACAGGACAACACGACGGTGATTGTGCCGAGCCTGCCTTCGACGATGGAGCGCGCTGATGATCCAATTCAGCTTTGGAAAACGGGGCCGGGCTGCGAAACCGGGCCGATTATGCCCAGCCTGCTCAATCCGAACGTGGTTTATGGCGCGTGCAAAGGCGAGTTTTACCGCACGAATTTCGAGACCGGCCAGACCGTCAGTTACTGGGTTCATCCGCAAAATCGGTACGGCCAGAATCCCAAAGACATTCTGTACCGTTTCCAGCGCGTGTCGCCGATGGAAGTGTCTCCGCACAATCCCAAAGTGCTGTATCACTGCTCGCACATGGTCCATCGTTCTGCTGACGAAGGCGTGACTTGGCAAGTTGTCAGCCCAGACTTGACCGCAAACGAACCGGACAAACAAGTCATCAGCGGCGAACCGATCACCCGCGACATCACAGGCGAAGAAGTCTATTCGACGATTTACGCCTTCCGCGAAGCGACGTTGGAAGCAGGCGTGTTGTGGTCGGGCGCGAACGATGGGCCGGTGTACGTTTCGCGCGACAACGGCAAATCGTGGAAAAACGTCACGCCGAAAGGCTTGCCACCCGGTGGCCGAGTGCAAAACATAGAACCTTCGCCGCATCGCAAAGGCTCAGCGTACATCGCTGTCTATCGGTATCTGTTGAACGACTGGCAACCTTACATCTATTCGACAAATGATTACGGCGCGAACTGGACCAAGTTAACCGACGGCAAAAATGGCATCCCGGCGGATTTCCCAACGCGTGTTGTCCGCGAAGACCCTGACCGCGAAGGTTTGCTATACGCCGGAACCGAATTCGGGATGTTCATTTCGTTCGACAACGGCAAAAACTGGCAGTCGTTCCAGCAGAACTTACCGGTCACCCCTGTGACCGACATCAAAGTTCATCGCAAAGACTTGGTGGTTTCGACGATGGGACGTGCGTTCTGGATTATGGACAACGTTTCGCCATTGCATCAGATTACGGACGCAGTGGTGGCTTCAGCGGCGACTTTGTTCAAACCGGCGATGGCGATTCGGACTCGGCGCGCTGGTGGTGGAGGGAGAGGCGCTTCGCCGGAACATCCAGCGCCAGCGGCGCAAATTGACTACGTGTTAGCGGCAGAACCGGCAGGAGATTTGAAGCTGGAAATTCTAGACGCTGCGGACAAAGTCATTCGAACCGTGACAAGTCGCGCAGGCCGTCCCGACGCGCAAGCCAATCGCGGCGCAATGCTCGGCGATGAAGAAGAAATGCGCGGGCCACGGTTTGGCGGCGGAGCGGCTACGTTGACCAAACGGGCTGGACACAATCGGTTCGCGTGGGATTTTCGTTATGACGGGTTTGGGCCGTTGGCGTTGCCCGGCAAATATAAAGTTCGACTTTCTACGGACTCCTGGAATCAAACCGTGCCGTTAGACGTCACGCTTGATCCTCGCTTGGCGAAGGACGGTGTGACGGTGGCTGATTTGAAAGAACAGCTTGAACTGTTGTTGGCGGTGCGAGAAACGACCAGCGATGCTCGGCGAACCTTGCAGCGAATCGAAAGCGCGATTCAGCAGTCCGGTAGTCAGCCAGACAAGCTGAAACAGCTTCAATCGTTGCGTTCGCAATTGGCGACGGCGCAAATTACATATCCGCAGCCGATGTTGATTGATCAATTGAGCAGCTTATCGCGCATGGCTGGCAGTGCAGATCGAAAAGTTGGGCGGAGTGCGATTGAATATCACGACGTCTTGAAGAAGCAACTGGCTGGGATCAAGGCTGAGCTGGCGCGGGTGAATCCAGAATAAAATGCATCGCTGGCGCGATTGCGTAGTGTGATAACGATTGTGCCAGCGTTACCAGCATTGACTCACCGGCCTTTGAAATTCGGCTTGCGCTTTTCATGGAAAGCCGCTGTGCCTTCCTTCACGTCGTCACAGTAATTCGTCACCATCACACTGAGAGCGGCATCTTCCAATGCATTCGATAAATCCATCGTCTGCTGTTTGTGCATCATTCGTTTGGTGATGCGAATGGCAATGGGCGGCCCATCCGCCAGCCGTTCAGCCCACGCGCGAGCCATCGTCATTAGCTCTGCATCAGGTACGACTTCTGTCACCAAACCAAGCTCTTTTGCCTGCTGCGCGGAATAGACTTCCGAAAACAAAGACATTTTGAGCGCCCGCTCCAGGCCCATAAACTTCGGAAACAGATAAGCTCCGCCTTCGTCTGGAATCAGCGAAAACTTCAAACTGGTGTCACCGAGTTTTGCGCTTTCTGCCGCAATGCGAAAATCGCAACTCAATGCCAAAGTCAGGCCTCCGGCGACTGCTGCTCCGTTAACCGCCGCAATCACAGGCTTGTCGAAACGTTGAAGCAACGTCACCAGTTGATGCATGTTTTCGCGCATTTCCAGCATTGCTTCCATCTTGTGGCCGCGATAGCGCGCTGGATATTGAAAGTCGCGGGAGATGTCTCCGCCGGAACAAAAGCCGCGTCCGCTTCCGGTAATGATGACAGCGCGGATTTCATCATCATCGCGAGCATCATTGAGCGCCGAGATGATCTCGTGAACCATCACTTCGGAATAGGCATTGAGCTTTGCTGGGCGGTTGAGTGTGATCGTGGCGATTCGGTTTTCTTTCGCGTAGATGATTTCAGTGAATTCCATAAAGCCTCCTCCCACGAAGGCACACGAAGCATCACGAAGGCGAAGCAATTTTTTCGTGTTATTTCGTGTGTCTTCGTGGGCGATTTTGATTTATTTGCCTGTGAAATTCGGCTGGCGTTTTTCCATAAAGGCTTTGACGCCTTCTTTGTGGTCTTCAGTCTGACCGCAACGCAGATGCGTTTCGGCTTCGCGGTCGAGCAAGGTTCGAAAGTCTGAAGTCATTGCCTGATTGACGTTGGCTTTCATGTACCGATAACTGACCAGCGGGCCGTGTGCGATGCGCGTGGCAATCTCGCTGACTTGCGCCGTCAACTGATCTGCCGTGACTACGCGATTAACCAGGCCGAGCCGGTGAGCTTCCGCAGCGTCAATGATTTCGCTGAGGAAAAACAACTCCTTGGCTTTGGCTGCCCCGACGGATCGAGCCAGCAACCACGTCGTGCCGAAATCTCCGCCGAAACCGACTTTGGCATAAGCGGTTCCGAATTTTGCCGATTCCGAAGCGATGCGCAGATCGCACGCCAGGCAAACTCCCAAGCCAGCGCCCATCGCATGACCATTAACAGCGGCGATGGTTGGTTTCGGAATGTTGTACAGCAACCACGACAACTCCTGAGCTTCGCGCAACCCATCAATCTGTTCTTCCAGCGAAGGCGACAGTGTGTCTTTGGCCATGTTGCTGACATCGCCTCCAGCGCAGAAAGCCCTGCCAGCACCAGTAACGACGATTGCGCCAACTTCCGGGTCACGACTCCATCGTTTCAGGCAATCAATGGATTGATTCAGCAACTCGCGGCTTAGCGCATTTAATTTGTCGGGACGATTGAAGGTCAGTGTAGCGACTTTGTTTTCGACGTGCGTCAGAATTGGTTCGTCAGGCATTGATTTCCTCCGGGTGAAATTGTGGCGCGAGTGTATGGCTGACACCGTTTGCCGTCAACGAGATGGCTAAACAAACTGGTGATGTCTGCGGGCAGAAAACTTCAGCTTTCGTTTGCCGACTCTGCTGCCAAATAGTAGTTTGTCGCTTACAGTTTCCTATCATTCACGCACTAACAAATTCATCAACAGGAGAAACTTATGAGCACCTCTGAAGTGGATTTTTTCAAGCTCGACGCGCAGCTTAGCGACGAAGAGAAACTGATTCGTCAATCGGTCAGAACCTTTGTTAACGAACGCGTCAAACCGATCATCGCCGACTGTTTTGAAGAAGGCCGGTTTCCATTCGACCTGATTCCTGAAATGGCTTCGCTGGGTGTGTTGGGCGCAAACCTGCCGGAAAAATACGGCTGCGCGGGCGTCAACAACGTCGCTTACGGATTGATTACACAGGAACTGGAAGCGGGCGACAGCGGTATTCGCAGCTTCGTTTCGGTGCAAGGCGCGTTGTGCATGTATCCCGTCTACGCATTTGGCAGCGAAGAGCAAAAGATGAAATGGTTGCCAGACATGGCTGCTGGCAAAGTCATCGGCTGTTTCGGACTGACCGAGCCGAATTCCGGTTCCGACCCCGGCAGCATGAAAACCCGCGCCAAGCAGACAAAAGACGGCTGGGTGTTGAACGGCAGCAAAACCTGGATTACCAACGGAACCATTGCCGACATCGCCATCGTTTGGGCGAAGACCGATGAGAATGACAAGATTCGCGGCTTTTTGGTGGAAAAGGGAACCAAAGGGTTCAGCGCGCCGGAAATCAAACACAAGATGAGTTTGCGCGCGTCGGTCACTTCAGAACTGGTTTTTGAAGACTGTCTGATCCCCGAAGAAAACATTCTGCCGCTCAGCGGTGGTTTGAAAAGTCCGCTAAGCTGTCTGACGCAAGCGCGATACGGCATTGCCTGGGGAGCCATCGGCGCTGCGATTGATTCCTTTCAAACCGCAGTCGAATACTCTAAACAGCGAATCCAATTTGGCCGCCCCATCGGCAGCTTTCAGTTGACGCAAAAGAAACTGGCCGAGATGTTGACTGAAATCAGCAAAGCGCAATTGCTGTGTTTGCAGCTTGGCCGGATGAAAGACGCAGGCACGATGGAACCGGTTCACGTTTCGATGGCCAAATACAACAACGTAGGCATGGCACTGGAAATCGCTCGTTCTGCACGTGGCATTCTGGGGGCGAATGGAATCATCGGCGATTATTCGATCATGCGGCACATGGCCAATCTTGAATCGGTTTACACCTACGAAGGCACGAACGAAGTTCATATGCTGGTGCTGGGCAAACACATCACTGGCCTGGATGCGTTTGGTGGATAACGTTGGTAACTCAACGCAAAGGCGCGAGGATTAAGACGCTAAGGGGTTTACGCTCGGCTTAACGCTTTTGCCACGGTGCGTCTTTGCGTTAAACGGAGTGTTTATGACGACAACGAACAGACAATTTCTGCTGGCTGCTCGCCCGGTTGGCCTGCCGAAAGAATCGGATTTCAATCTGGTGGAATCTCCAGTGCCTCTGCCGGGAGCGAACCAGTTTCTGGTCAAAGCGCATTACTTGTCAGTTGATCCATACATGCGCGGGCGAATGAGAGACGCGAAGTCTTATGCCAAGCCTGTCGGAATCGGCGAAGTCATGACCGGTGGCGTGGTCGGCGAAGTTATCGAATCGAACCATCCGGATTACAAAGCCGGAGATTTCGCCGCAGGCCAGTTCGGTTGGCAGGAATACGCGATCACCGATGGCGCGGGCGTTCGCAAAGTGGATCCGAACCTCGCGCCTATTTCGACTTCGCTGGGGATTTTGGGAATGCCTGGGCTGACGGCTTACTTTGGTTTGCTGGATGTTTGCGATCCGAAGCCGGGCGAAACCGTTTTGGTTTCTGGCGCAGCCGGAGCGGTAGGCACGCTGGTTGGCCAGATCGCCAAAATCAAAGGCTGTCGCGCGGTTGGCATTGCCGGAACTGATGACAAAGTCAGCTATTTGATTGATGAACTTGGGTTTGACGCAGCGTTCAATTACAAAACCGTGACGGATTATTTCGCCAAACTGAGCGAGCTTTGCCCGAATGGAATTGATTCGTATTTCGACAACGTCGGCGGAGAGATTACTGACGCGGCAATTCGGTTACTGAATGTTCATGCTCGCGTTGCGATCTGCGGCCAGATTTCACAATACAATCTGGAACAGCCGGAAATGGGGCCACGGTTTCTGAATTTGTTGATTGTTTCGCGGTCGAAGGTGCAAGGCCTTCTGGTTTCGGATTATTGGTCGCGCTTTGGCGAAGGTCTGCGCGAAATGGCTGGTTGGCTGAACGAAGGCAAATTGAAATACCACGAGAACATTGTTGACGGCTTTGAAAACATGCCCAAAGCATTCATCGGCATGCTGCAAGGCGACAACACAGGCAAGCAATTGGTTCGCGTCAAGCTTTAATTGGTAGGGCAGATTTTCCAATCTGCCCTGACTCGTGCAGTCGAGAATTTGTGTGTCGGGTGGATTTTTCAGTCTGTCCGAATTTTAGTAGTAGAGAGAGAGCAACGTCAGGTTGGAAAACCTGACGTACACCTAGGAGAAATTACGAATGGAAATCGCAGGTAAAGCAGCCGTCGTTACTGGCGGAGGTACTGGTGTTGGGCGAGCAACGGCGTTGGAGTTGGCAAAGCGCGGTTGTTCAGTATTGGTCAATTACAGCCGTTCGAAAGACGATGCCGAAAAGACTGCCGCAGATGTTTCGGCGCTTGGCGTCAAAGGCATTGCCGTGCAGGCAGACGTTGCCGACGACGCGGCCTGTCGAAAAATGATTGATGTGGCTGTCGCTGAGTTCGGGCGGCTGGATGTCCTGGTCAATAACGCGGGGGCTACTTCATTCATTGCGCATGAAGATTTGGAAGGAGTTCAAACTGAAGATTGGATGAAGATTCTTTCGACCAACTTGATCGGCACGTTTCAGGTTTCCCGCGCAGCCCAGACAGCTTTGATCGCTTCGGGGAATGGCGAAATCGTCAACGTTTCCAGCATCGCGGGGATTCGGGGAATTGGCAGTTCCATTCCTTACTGCGCGTCAAAAGCCGCGCTGAACAATATGACGGTCACGCTGGCTCGTGTGTTTGCGCCGAAGGTTCGCGTGAATGCGGTTGCGCCGGGGTTCATTACCACGCGCTGGTTGCAGGACGGGCTTGGCCAACAGAATTACGAGGCCGTGAAAAAGCGGTCCGAAGACCATGCCGTTCTACACAAAGTCTGCGATGCTGAAGACGTTGCGGCATTGATCCTGAATGTGATCACAGGCCCCGATCTGGTCACAGGCCAGATCATTGCGATTGAAGGCGGCGCGTTGATTGCAGCGGCGTCGTTACGGTGAGGCGAGCTGATCCCGAATGGCGCGCTTCAGAATTTTGCCGCTAGGACCTTTCGGAAGAGCATCCATGAAAATGATCTTTGCTGGAATTTTGAATTTCGTCACATAACCGCCGATGAAAGCTTTCAGTTCTTCTTCGGTCAGCAAATGTCCGGCGCGAAGCACGACTGCCGCAGCCAGATTTTCTCCGAAAATTTCGTCCGGGATGCCAAAGACGGCGGCTTCGGCAATGGCCGGATGCGAATAAAGACCTTCTTCGATTTCGCGCGGAGAGATGTTTTCGCCGCCCTTGATGACCAGTTCTTTTTTACGGTCAGTGATGAAAACGTAGCCTTCAGCGTCAACGTGACCAATGTCTCCGGTATGCAACCAGCCATCAATGATTGTGTCATGTGTCGCTTCGGGCTTATTCAGATAACCCAGCATAACGTGTCGTCCACGCGTGCAAAGCTCGCCGGTTTCTCCTGCTGGCAAAATATTGTTGCTGAAATCCATCGCGCAAATTTCAAATCCATCCATTGCGCGGCCCACCGATCCAACCCGGTAAGCTTCTTCTGTGTAGTAGGTGGTCAGCGCGCCAGCAGTTTCTGACAAGCCATACCCTTGTTTGACCGTACAGTTAAACAACCGCTGAAATTCCAGCCGAGTCGTTTCCGCTAGTGGCGCTCCGCCTGTGCCTGCCAACTCCAGTGATGAGTAATCGTACTTTTCGCGGTCGGGATGATTGATCAGCATCGTCAACATCGTCGGGACAAAAGACAGCCTCTGCACTTTGAAGCTTTCAATCAATGCCAGCACCTTGGCCGTGTCGAAATGTTTCATAATGTAGCTGCTGTTTCCCATTCGATAACCCAGGTTCATCATCAGCACACCGAACACATGACTCATCGGCAACACGCTCAAGCTTCGAATCTGGCCTACGCTGGCGTTGCGTTCGTACAAGGCGTCAGCAACGAAAATCATGTTGTCGTGGCTGAGCATGACGCCCTTCGGATTTCCAGTTGTGCCGGATGTGTAGAGCAGCATCGCCAAATCACCCGACTCGCGTTCAATCAATGGCGTGAACTCTTTAGCAGATTCGATTTCAGATTCGATATTTGTGGCATCGCCGGTTTGGCCTATACACAGAACTTCGCGGAAGTTTGGTAGGTCTGCCGAAGCTTCTTTCAATCGCGCAGCCAGTTCAGGCGATGTAATGGCGAATTTCGCGCCGGAATCTTCCAGCACATACCGAACTTCGCGTGCATTCCACATTGGCGTGACAGGGATGATGACCGCGCCGAGCTTCCAAATGGCAACGAATGTGGAAGTTACGGCGGGCGAATTCAGCATCATTACAACCACGCCGTCTCCGGATTTAACTCCGTGCTGGCGCAATGCCTCAGCAAAGCGGCAGGCGTGATGGTAAAGCTCGACGTTGGTGTAGCTTTGGCCTTCAAACCAAGTTGAAGCGTATTCTCCAAAACGTTCGATATTATCGAGCGTCAATTGTGCGGCGTTCATTTGATGGACCTCTGCCGGATGAATCGGCGATTAAGTAACGTGGGCATTTGATGGACCCTCAGCCGATTTTTGACCGGCGATTTAAGAAAAGCTGTGCGATCTAACTTCTTTTTCAGCGGGCGTGATATTCTGGCAATGAACTTACCAGCCGGTA
>CAZXHW010000302.1:0-8890 GCA_964639915.1 uncultured Heliomicrobium sp. | reverse complement strand
GAATGAATGATGGAAAAATTCAGTCATGGTCGGTTAAGGATGGCTTGCCAGACAGCGAAGTCCTTTCTCTGTACGAAACCAAAGATGGCCAAATATGGGTGGGAACCGGCGGCGGTCTTTGCCAGTTCACGGGCGGTAAATTCAATTGTTACACCAACAAACATGGGCTTGCCAGCGATCAGGTCACTGCCATTGGCGAATCTGCCGATGGCAGTTTATGGATTGGCACGTACAAAGGAGTCAGCCGATTCAAAGATGGGAAGTTTGACAATTTCTGGAATCAAAAAGGATTGGAAGGAAGCCTGATCGGCGACCTGTTGATGGCGCGGGATGGCAGCGTCTGGTTTGTGGCCATGCCCGGCGGCGCATTTCGCATCAAAGATGGGACCATCAAGAATTATTCCGTGGCGCAAGGTCTGCCATCAGACCAAACTACGTGCATTTACGAAGATCAGGCGGGTGACATCTGGATCGGAACTTATCAAAACGGATTGAGCCGGTTGCGGCCGGATGGAAGCATTACTACATATTCGACTCAACAGGGGCTGCTTGAAAATCAGGTATTCGACACCATTGAAGATGGAATCGGCAATTTCTGGCTGACTTCGAATCACGGCATTTTCCGCATCGCCAAACAAGAGTTTGACAACCTGGATAAAGGGAAAAGTAAACAACTGAACCCGATTCGCTATGGGCTTTCTGACGGTATGCGCACTGAAGAATGCAATGGCGGCTCTCAGCCTTCGTCCTGGAAAACTCGCGACGGACGGATTCTCATTACGACAATCCGTGGACTGGTGTCATTTAATCCGCGTGAAATTCCCGATGAATCCTTTCTGCTGTCCGCAATGATTCAGGAAGTCATCGCAGACAGAACTCCGGTTCCTTTGGACAAAGATATTCAAATCGGGCCCGGGCTTCAAAATCTGGAAATTCATTACAGCGGGTTGAGCCTGATTGCGCCGACAAAAATTCAATTCAGATACATGCTGGAAAACTGGGATAAAGACTGGATAGATGTCGGCACCAGACGCACAGCCTATTACAACAATCTGCCGCCAGGGGATTACCTGTTTCGCGTTTCAGTTGCCAATGCTGCCGGACAATGGGGCGAACCCAAAACGTTGGTTCCCATCCACATCAAAAAAAGAGTTTATCAACGCACATGGTTTTATCTGCTTAGCACGATGATTGTGGGTCTGGTTCTGTATGGTTCCTATCGTGTGCGTGTTTACAGGTTGAACGAAAAGCTGCTCAGCCAAATCACGATGTCCTTGCCTGTGGCTGTGGGCGTTATTGACGAGAAAAACTCAACCAAACTGATCAACAACCAGTTCATCAAAGAGCTTGGTTATACCGTCGAAGACATAGCAGATTTCGACTCCTGGTTTGAGCAGCTTTTTCCGGATCCAGCGCTACGCCACAAAGCGCGATCCAGTTGGCTCAAAGCAACTTCGGCGACTTCCGATTCGGACTTGCGCTCGCTTCCCAAAGAATGGCGCATCCGCTGTAAAGACGGTACCGAATTGGATGTTGAAGTTCGCGTGGCGAAAGCCGGCGACCGCTATGTCGTCACCTTTAATGACGTTACCTATCGCAAACGCGGAGAAGAAGCCTTAAAAGCTTCGCGTGAACAATTGCGGGAACTGGCGGCACGGTTGCAAGAGGCGCGCGAAGAAGAACGAGCCTTTATCGCGCGAGAAATTCACGACGAACTGGGACAACTGTTGACCGGATTGAAGATTGACCTGAAATGGCTTGAGAAGCGTCTGCCTCAGGATGCTGCCAATGCCAATTTACTGCGAGACAAAATGGCTTCGATTCTGGAATTGGTGGACGAAACCATTCGGGCAATGCGCCGCGTCGCCACCCAATTCCGTCCCGGCGTGCTGGATACCCTGGGATTGATCGCCGCCATCGAATGGCAAGCGGAAGAGTTCAGCAGCCGCACCGGAATCAACTGCGAATTTGTTGATCCGATGCCCCAACAACTGACCGGACTGGATTGCGAAACTGCCCTGTTTCGAATCTTCCAGGAATCCCTGACAAACGTTGCACGCCATTCGGAAGCAACCAAGGTCAAAGTCAGCCTGAGCCGGCAAAACGGCACGTTAACCCTGCGTGTCAGCGACAACGGCCGAGGCATTACGGAAAATGAAATCCGCGACCCGCATTCGATTGGCTTGCTGGGCATGCGCGAACGCGCTTACATTTTCGGCGGTGAAGTCAGTGTCACCGGCAGCCCCGGCCAAGGCACAACCGTCACCGCCCGCATTCCGATCAATTCCGACGACGAGCACAAAGCCCACGCCCAAAACGGCAATGGGCTTTACTAAAACTGTCCCTTCTCGGTTTATTTCTAGGGCTTGTAATCACGCCACAACCAGCGCAGTGAATCCGGCATAATCGCTCGCCCATGACGGTCGCTGTGGAACCCGCTTCCGTAGACAAACTTGAAATCGTACCCGGCAAACGCCAGCGATTTCGCCAGGGTTTGATTGGCCAGCGGCCAGTTGCCGTTCGCGTTATCCAGATCGTTTTCGCCGTCCTGCATAAAAATCCGAATCGGGCGCTTGGGAGCTTTGCGAACCATCGCTTCGTAATTGTGTCCGCCTTCCTTGAACGTTGCGCCGTGCTGAATGTTTGTGAAGCTGCCCACCCAGGAAAGCACCTTGCTGAATTCGTTTGGACGTTCCCAGGCGACAGTCCAGGCGCAAATGCCGCCGCTGCTGATTCCACCGATGGCTCGACTGGCAGCGTCATGGCGCAGCGGGTAGGTTTTCTCAACTTCCGGCAAAATCTCTTCCAGCAAAAACCGTGCGTACTTATCAGAAAGAGTATCGTATTCAACGCTGCGGTTTGGCTTGTTATCGGCGAAAGTACCCGGCGAAATAAAAATCCCAACCGTGATTGGCATTTCGCCTTTGGCAATCATGTTGTCGAACATCACAGGCGTGTAATTCTTGGCGCTTTGCCCATCCTGAAACACCATCACGCAAGCCGGAATTTCCGCTTTGTATTGCGCCGGAACGTACACCCACCAATCGCGCGTTGTCCCGGCAAAAATCTTGCTTTCCCATTTCGGCATTTGAATCAATTTGCCTTCGGGAACGCCGGGCTGTTTTTTGGATTCGGGCGGAGCCGTGTACACCTCAAGCTGCCCATTGCCTGCCATCAATTTCTGGTCGCCGATTTCAAACTGCCAGCGCATCGCCTGGCCTTCTCTCAACTCCGTCACTCCGGCATAAACATCCGAATTGCCGACGCGAACCAGCGGCAACGTGAATTTGCCATCCAGCGAAACTACTCGCGGAGCGGCTTTGGCATTCGCCGCTTCGATTGCCCAAGCAGCAGTCAAATCGTCGCTTTTTGCCGGAGCGCCTTTGACCAAAGCCTCCTTGCCAAACCATACGCGAATTTCTTCGGCAAGCTTGTCGGCTTCAGCACCTTGCGGTTTTCCCGCCAGAGCTTTTTGCAGCGTTTTTGGTGTCAGAGAAGAAGTTGGTGCTTGAGGCATCCAGAACAACGACAACAGCAAAGTTACAGCCAGAGCGAACCTCGTAATCATTTCAATTTTCCTTTCGATATTTGGGTTGGAGTGTTTGAAGCGGCGGCACTTTAGCACGCGTCCGAACTTTGCCCAACGCTCTCTCGCCATCGCAAAATCGCTGTGTTATCTTTTCGCCGTCAATTGGATTAACCAATTCCTTCGCGGTCAGAATCGCTGATCGAGTTCATCAAAAGAATATAAAACTTATCGAGGCAATTATGCGTCGAGCCATCAAACTTATCGTCACTGGCTTATTTCTTGTCATCGCTGGCTGTGCGGCGACATCCCTGCTGTCGTTTGCCTCTGCCCAAACACAAATTGAGTTCAAACGCGACATTGAACCAATCTTTGCCGCCAGTTGCTCCCAGTGCCACGGCCCAAAAAAAGCCGCCGGGCAATTGCGGCTGGATGTAAAAGCCGCCGCAATGAAAGGCGGCATCAGCGGCGCGGTTATCCTTCCTGGCAATAGCAAAGCAAGCATTCTGCTAAAACGCATTTTAGGTGAAGGCAACGAAGCTCGAATGCCGATGGGCGGCGACGCGCTGAAATCCGAACAGATCGAATTGATCCGCAAGTGGATAGATCAAGGTGCCATTTGGCCCGCAACTGAAGATTCCGCAATCCAAAATACACAGTCCGCAATTCCGCAGCATTGGGCATATGTGAAGCCAGTTCGCCCGGCAATCCCGCAAGTCAAAAATCAGGCTTGGGTTCGCAATCCGATTGATGCCTTTGTGCTGGCGCGGCTGGAAAAAGAAGGGCTGACGCCTTCGCCCGAAGCTTCAAAAGAAACGCTGCTTCGACGCGTCTATCTGGATTTGATTGGTTTACCGCCGAACGTCAAAGAGATTGACGAATTCCTGGCGGATAAATCGCCGAACGCTTACGAAAAAGTCGTGGACCGCTTGTTGGCTTCGCAACATTACGGCGAACGCTGGGCGCGTCCGTGGCTGGATTTGGCGCGGTATGCAGATTCGAACGGCTACGAAAAAGACAATCTGCGTGTGATGTGGAAATACCGCGATTGGGTGATCAACGCATTGAACGCCGACATGCCGTTTGATCAATTCACGATTGAACAGATCGCGGGCGATATGCTGCCGGATCCGACGATTGATCAAAAAATCGCCACCGGCTTTCACCGCAACACGCAGCTAAACACAGAAGGCGGTGTTGATCCCGACGCTGCCCGTTATGAAGTGATGGTTGATCGCGTCAACACAACGGCAACCGTTTGGCTGGGTTCGACGCTGGGTTGCGCGCAATGCCACAACCACAAATACGATCCGTTTTCCGCGCGCGATTATTACAAGTTTTATTCGTTCTTCGACAATTCTGCGTATCAGATTCAAGGCTCTGAAGCTTTTAGCAGAGTCGCGTATGAACCGACGTTGGAACTGCCAACGCCAGAACAGGAAACCAAACGCAAGGAGCTGAACGACCAGATTTCAAAACTGGAACCGACGCTGAAAACCCAAACACCGGAGCTGGATGCCGCGCAAGCCCGCTGGGAAGAGTTGATGCGCGCCGAACCACAGCAATGGACACCAGCCAAGCCAAAGACTTACAAGTCAACCGGCGGCACAACGTTGACCAAGCTGGAAGATAATTCCCTTCTGGCTTCCGGCGCGGCACCGGAATTCGACGAATATACGATCACGGTTGAAGCTTCGCCCGGCGCCAACGGCCAAATCAGCGCCGTGATGATTGAAGCGATGCCGGATAAAAGCTTGCCGAGAGGCGGCCCTGGTCGCGACCTATACGGCCATTTCATTCTTTCAACAATCGAAGCTTCCGCAAACGGCAATCCGCTGAAATTCACGGATGGAAACTGGGACGACGGACTCAGCCGAATTGACCTCAAAACGTTTTTTAACTACGAGATGGCGCAGATTTCCGACCGTCCGCGCGGTTGGCTGATCAACGCCATGACCGACGAAACGCGAATGACGCGGTTGGCCGTCTTTGCCTTGGATAAACCGCTGGTCACGGACAAACCCGTGGAGCTGACCATCAAGCTGAAGTTTCTGGCCGGAGGCTTGTGTCAGGGCATTGGCCGTTTACGGCTTTCGACCACAGGAACGGACGACCCGCTTCGCATTACGCGCGTGTCGGCTGGATTGAAAAAGGTTTTGTACTTGTCCGCTGACCAGCGCACTGATAAGCAAAAAAATGCTTTGTCAGAACGCTTTCGCCAATTGACTCCGTTGCTGGCCAAAGAGCGCAGCAAGTTGGAAGAAGTTCAAACCTCACTACGCAACCTTGGCATCATCACGGCGTTGATCTTGCAGGAAAAACCTGGCTTTGATCGCCCCTCTACCTGGGTTCGGGAGCGCGGAGGCTTTTATAACCACAGCGAAAAAGTTTACGCCGGAACGCCGTCTTCGCTGCCACCATTGCCTGAAAGCGCACCTGCCAACCGACTTGGATTGGCGCGCTGGCTGGTTGACGAATCAAACCCTCTGACCGCTCGAGTGACCGTAAATCGTTTCTGGGAACAGCTTTTTGGGCGCGGCATTGTCGAAACCGCCGAGGATTTCGGGATGCAAAGCTCGCCGCCTTCGCACCCGGAACTGCTGGACTGGCTGGCGACTGAATTTATGAATCCGAGTTCACAGTCAGCCTCACAGAAAACAGCGAACTGGTCGCAGAAAAGGATTCAGCGATTGATCGTGACTTCAGCGACCTACCGGCAGGACTCTTCGGTCAGCGCTGCCCTGCAAGAACGGGATCAATACAACCGGCTGCTGGCCCGCGGCCCGCGATTCCGCGTTGAAGCCGAAATGATTCGCGACTTGACCCTGACAGCCAGCGGCTTGCTCAGTCACAAAGTTGGCGGCCCAAGTGTTATGCCTTCGCAACCCGAAGGCATCTGGCGCAATCCCTATAGCTCGGAAAAATGGGCGGTCAGCAAAGGCGAAGATCGCTACCGGCGCGGGCTGTACACATTCATGCGCCGCACTTCGCCGTATCCGGCAATGATGACCTTCGACGCTTCCAGCCGCGAACAATGCCTCGTTCGCCGCATTCGCACCAACACACCGCTGCAATCGCTGACGCTGTTGAACGACGAAGCCGCCATGGAAATGGCGCGCGCGCTGGCGAAGCGAATGCTCCTGGAAGTGGAAGGCGACGCCAAAGCCCGCCTGGAATATGGATTCCGGCTTTGCACAGGGCGGCGTCCAAAAGCCGCGGAGCTTGATCGGCTGACAGCGCTTTACACCCAGCAACTGACGAATTACAAAGCTTCGCCGCAAACTGCCGAGCAATTGCTGAAAGGCGAAAACCGCGAACTTCCTGCGCCGGAACTGGCCGCCTGGACGCTTGTCGCAAACGTGCTTTTGAATTTGGACGAAACATTGACCAAGCAGTAATCAAATTTGAACCAACAACTCGCAAGGAGAATTTCGAACAATGATGCATCTCATCGCTAAGCAGTCTCGATTTCGCAAACCCCTGCTGATCATCGCTTTCGCGCTGTTGATCGTGGGCGGCTCCATCGCTCTGGCGCGCGCGCAGCAACCACAACAACCGCAATACACGCCGCAGCAAGTCGAAGAAACACGAAAAAAAGCCATCGAAATGGGCTTGTTACGTCCCGCGAACGAAGCGCCCAAAAAAGAACCAACTGTCATCACGCCTGGAGCAAAACCTGGCGATCCGCCTTCGGACGCGGTTGTTCTTTTTGACGGCAAAAACCTTTCGGCTTGGAAAAGCCTGCGCGATGGCAGCGACGCCAAGTGGCTCGTTCAGGATGGTTATGTTCAAGTAGCGCCTCGCACAGGTGACATTGCCACCAAACAGGAATGGGGCGATTGCCAGTTGCACATCGAATTTGCGACGCCTGCTGAAGTCAAAGGCGACAGCCAGGGACGCGGCAACAGCGGCGTTTTCCTGATGGGCCGATACGAAGTTCAGGTGCTGGATTCTTACCAAAATCCGACGTACTTCCACGGGCAAGCCGGTTCGGTTTACAAACAACACGCGCCGCTGGTCAACGTTTCGCGCAAGCCGGGCGAATGGCAAACCTACGACATTATCTTCACCGCGCCGGTGTTTGATGAAATCGGAAACGTGGACAAACGCGCTCGCGTAACGGTGCTGCACAACGGCGTGCTGGTGCAGAACAACGTCGAAATTTACGGTGAAACCTGGCACGACCGCGCACCCGCTTACATCCCGCACGGCCCAACCGGTCCGATCAAATTGCAGGACCACGGCAACCCAATGCGTTTCCGCAATATCTGGATCAGGCCGCTGAACAAATAACCATGCGACAACATCCTTCAATTCGACAGATTGCAGCCGTGATCCTGGTGGTCACGGCTGCGGCATTTGCTCAGACGCCATCCAAAAAGCCTTCGGCGACCGGCCACACGATTGAGCCGCTGCCGAAGCTGCTTTCGTTGCGGGAACAAACCGCCGTCCGCGAACAATGGCTAAAAAAGCGTCTGGACACGTTGCTGCTGCCGATGATGCGGCGGCACGGCGTTTCGATGTGGATCGTCACGACGGAAGAGTTCCATCCCGACACCATCGCCGAATACATCGCGCCGCCGATTCCTTACGTTGGCCGCAGAGACTTTTTCATCTTTGCCGACCGAGGTACCGACAAGCTGGAACGATTTGCGCTGGTTCGTTATCCCGAAGAGCATCTGAAGTATCACTTTGAAGTCCTGAACCCGCCCGGCAACCAGATTGCTGCCACGCTCAAAAAACTCGTCGAAGAGCGCCAGCCGAAAACCATCGCTTTGAATATGGGCGGCACACGCGGAGCAACGAACGGGCTGACGTATGACGCTCACAAATACCTGACCGAAACACTGGGCGAAGAATTTGCCAAACGCTTTATCCCTGCTGCTCCACTAATCACTGAATACCAAGACACGCGCTTGCCTGAAGAGCTTGAGCATTACCGGTTGGCTGTCACACTGACAGACATTCTGACGCAGCGCGCCTTTTCCAACGAAGTTATCACGCCCGGCAAAACTACCGTCGGCGATGTGCGCTGGTGGTTGCTGCAACAGGTCAACAATCTGGGCCTCGGCGTCTGGTTTCAGCCAGACCTGCGCGTGCAGCGGCAAAATCGCGACGCTGGCAAAACCCAGCAATTCCTGAGCGTCGCCGACGAAGCCGTCGTGCTGGAACGCGGCGATTGCATCCACGTGGATTTCGGATTGAATTACATGGGTTTCAGCACTGACTGGCAAAAACACGCGTACTTGTTGAAACCCGGTGAAAAAGACGCGCCCGAAGGATTGAAGAAGGCCCTCGCCAACACCAACAAGTTGCAGGACTTTTTATTCAAACACGCCCGCGCCGGGATGAGCGGCACAGAGG
>CAZXHW010000301.1:0-8900 GCA_964639915.1 uncultured Heliomicrobium sp. | reverse complement strand
GATCTGCTGGGAGAAACGTTGACCCCGGTAAAAAATGGGAATTGCAAACTCTGATCCGGGAACGGCGCGAACGCTTGAATGTTGCTGACGTACGCGATGGAATTCGGCCCCAGATTGGGCGTCGCAACGCGCAGTAGTTTTGTGCCTTTCGTCCCAACATAAGCGGCCGAAAAGAGATAGTCCTTGAACAATTCTCGTTCTACGGTCAATGCCCAGTGCTGAGAATAGGGTGTATCCAAATGCGCGTTGGGGAGGATGAATCCCGGACCAGTTGTCACATTAGTCTGGAACGCCGCGTTGATCGCAGCCAACACGACATCAGAGTTGATCTGATTCAAGGTCCCAGGTTTGGCAAATGTGAAATACGGGTTTTGCGCGACAAGAGGATGGAATACATCCGCAATACAGCTTGCCGGATTGCTGACGCAGTCGGGGTTGTACCCGCCAAAGTTGACTGTTAGGAAGTTGGGAAACACGTTTCTGGATTGGCTGATGACAGCGCCCAGAACCTGGTCGTAGTAAATGCTGTAGCCACCACGAATCGAGGTTTTGCCCGTTTTGAATGGATCCCAGGCAAACGCGACATGCGGCGCAAGGTTGTTTCCATCGGTTTTGTAAGTTTTGAATCGCCCCGAAAGAAAGTTTTCAAACCCGGAAACGCTGTTGCCGAATACGGATCCAGTCAACTGTCTTTCAATCGCGATAAACCGCTGCACATCCGGGGAATTGAACGTCTTTTCAATGCGATTGTTCATCTCCTTGGGAGTGGTGTTCAACTCGTACCGAAGTCCAACAGTAAGCGTAAAGTTTGGTTTGAACCGAATCTGATCGGCAAAGAAAAGATTGTTTTGCCAGTAGCGCAAGCCGATGGTTGAATCCGGAACGCCAACGGAAAACGTCTGGAAGAATCCCGTCGGAGCGCCAACCGCCAGATAATCCCTGCCGAAATAAAATCCTTGCTGGTTAATGCTCGGCGTCGTGGGATCAACGATTCTGGCGATGTCTTGCGCGCCATTGAAAACAGCCTGCGGGCGGAAGTTCCGATCCAGGTAACTGTTCAAATGCGTCCAGCGCACGTCGAAACCGGTTGTAAACCTGTGTTTCGACTTGTCGTAAATGAAAGTCTCGGCCAGTTGGTAAGTGTTATTCGTCCTCTGTTGAGGGAAGTTGAACACATCCACGCCAATCGGGCTGTAACCTGTCACAACCACCTGACCAAGTGGGCCTGTGATTTGTTCGGTATTGAATCCGTCAACAATTTGAAACAGCGAACCATTTGTCGCGGATGTGTTGTAAATGTATGGAGCGTTTAGCAGGAACTGACGCTCTTTGGGATTGGTCAAGCCAGCGCCGCCCGGAAGCAGAAATGGGTTGCGGACTTCATTGAATTTCAACGAAGTGCGGCCATAGGAAAGCCGAAGCTGATTGGCAGCTCTGGCGGAAAGGGAACTGTCGAAGAGCAAAGACAAGTTCTGGGTTCGCACTTTCGCCTGCAAGCTTGAAAACAGCGCTTCACTGGTGACTGGCAAAATCGTGTCGTCATCGGTGAAGTTATATCTGCCGCTAAGCACATGGCTGTCGCCAAAGGCGTTGATATTCTGGTCAAGTTTGATCGAGAAATTGTTGCCGTCGGCGCTGGCAGGCAAAACCTGTGTGAACGTTGCTGGTCCATAAGGGCCGCCGGGATTATTGGGGAACGGGTACAGGCTCAAAAAAGCATTGCCTGAAAGGGAAGTTGGGAAAACGGGCGCACCCTGCGTGGTTCTCAGGCCAGTGTCTCCGCTTCCGAAAAGTCCGCGCTGAGCAACTGTGGGAACGGCAAAGTGTGACTCCCGGCTGGCGTTGATGTCCTGATGCTCAAAAGACAAGAAGAAGCTTGTCTTGTCTTTGACGATCGGCCCGCCAAAAACGAATCCGTATTGCCCTCTTGTAAAAGGGTTTTCGCCTCCCACCGGATTGGCAGGAGCCAGCGGTCTGATGTCCGTCAGTTGACCAGCCGTCGTCAAGCGTCCAATTCGGACTGCTGTGCCGTCTGCTCTTGTAATCGGGAATGTTGCCGGGCCACCAGTCAAATCAAATGTATCGCGCGCTTTCAGCCGTCTATCGGTAAAAAAGCCGTACAGCGTGCCGTGATATTGCTGTCCGCCTGATTTGGAAACGCCATTGATCTGCGCTCCCATATTGCGACCCAGTTGCGGTTCAGGCAGCAATGTTGTGATTTGCACCGCTTGCATGCTTTCGATGGATTGCGGAACCAGGATGGTAAATCCCTGTCGTCGCACGCCGATGTCTTCGTCGTTGTTGTCAGATCCATCAATCGTGAAGTTGTTTGCGCGACTGCGAATGCCGTTGACGGCAAATTGACCGGTCGTTCCTACGCCAGGGCCAACGCCGGGGCCAACGTTATTTCCAATCGCCAGCGGCGGCGGAGCAACGCCAGGAGCCAAGAATGCCAGATCGTCGAATGTACGGACGCCGGGCAACGGCAGAACCTGCAATTGCTTTGTATCGAAATGCTGGGTTCTGCTGGCGTTAGACGTATTCACCAATTGTTCCGATTGAAAAACGTCTGATGATGCTCCGGTTTGAGGAATGGGTTGTGTTCCTGTTGGTTGCGTCGTTGCTGGTGGCGTGCCCGCCGGTTGCGTCGGCCTTGGCTGCGTCGTTGTTGGTTGAGTTGTTGTGGGTTGCGTTGGCGTTGTCGCTACTGTTGCAATCCTACGTAATTCAAGAGGCGGCGGAGTGACAACACTAGGGTCAAGGATGCGAACCGGGACATTGGTAGAAGAGGTCGGAACCAGTTCAAAGCCTGGTCCGGTTGCACCGACCGAATACACACCAACAGGGAGCATCTTGATGAAATATTCTCCGCTGGCATCGGTCAACGCTGTGCGCACCAACCCCGTGTCGCGATTCGTCACTGTGACGGTTGCGCCCGGAATCCCAGTTCTGGTTCCAAGCTCATAAACATTTCCTCGGATGGCGCCGCTGGTCACAGTCTGCGCCTGAGATTCCGGCGGAATCAGGCAAACCAGCGCGATTGCTGTTAAAAGGCAGAAAAGCTTAATGGTAGGTTTGAGCATAAGTAATTCTTTTCCTTCTCATTATTTCTATGGTTTTCAGGACAACGTTCCTTACAAACTTACTTTAGGAACATACACACGCTTTCCGTAATCGTCACCTAAAACCCGTGTCCGATCGTGGTTGGCCACTTTATTCCTGAAACTCATAGGTTATGGTTGAACTTGCTGTTTACACAAACTAACAGCCGGGGGACCAAATCAAAAATTTCTTGAGTGCGCGAGCCAGTTCTCGATCCGGCTTATGACGAGACAGCTCCTATCTTATGAATTAAGAATGCGGTTTCAATGGCAGTCCATGGGTAAAGTAAAAGGAGCCAGGCGAACTCGTCGCTGACCTTATTCTGGGGGAACTAGTCAATCGAGGGGAAACTGGCACAACGGGAATCAAAATTCCGCGCGTCAGTATGGCCGTTCCTATATCTCAGTGTTAATTGAACTTCTTCTGTAAAACGTAATTGCTTCCGTAGAATAATCAGGTTTGCCTTTGCTTTCAATACGAAAGTTTTTTATCTGCGTCGCTGATTGAAGATTTGCTGACGATTTCAAGGACGGCTTGATTCAATTCGGTCAAGTTTGACAGCCGCAAAGGCAAAAATGGCTTGTGAGATGGTGTTGGAAATTTGCTGCGCCCATTCGGCGGCTTCGCTGCCGTCGGTGCCGCGAAACACGAGAGCCAAGGACATTCCCAAACTCAGGATAAATAATCCGGCAATCAATTGCTGCTGGCGGCGCAAAGCGATCATCGCCAATTGAACAAAGGTAGCAACACTGGATATGGTGACGACGGTCAGCAATAGGTTCAGCCAGGTTTGACCGCCTTTGACCATCTTGAGTGCCGCTGTCAGCGCCAGCAGAGCACCGTTAAAGCATATTGGAAGCAGCCAGATTTTTCCGGCAGTCAATTCTTTCAAGCTTGCTCGTCGCAGTGCCCAGGCAAGGCAAACAAATCCCGGTGCGGATAAAAACAGCAGACTGTTTTTCATCCAGGGACCGTTATAGCCATACAACGCATTCAGCAGCTTGCCGATTGCGTTCAAAAGATTGCCCGCGATGATCAGAAATGCGCTCACATAACTCAATTCGCCGACAAGCTCGTTTTTGCGGTTTAGCATTCGAACCAGAAAGATAAGGCCGAGCGTCAGAAATGCCAGCGGCAGTAAATTTTCAATGGCGAGCGCGAGGGAATACTGTTCAAACATGATTGGTTATTGATCTTTTGGAGTTTCGTAAAGAAAGTTTTGATTGACCCAGCCGGTTAAGTTTTGTTGTTTTACCTTTACCCAGAGGTCTTTGCCAACCTTTTGTTTTTCGCCGGTAACGCGAATGTCTTTCGTGTCGTAGGCCAGCTTGCCCAAGACAGATGCTTTCGCGCCCGGCGTTTCGCGAACATTGAGAGAATCGTTGGGAGCGATTCTGAAAACAGCATAACGTGATTCAGGCTTCAGCGTGCGAGTTCTGGCAGCGGATTTCTGGCCCGTTGCCACATCAACTTCAACCCAGCCGGAAGCCGGAGCGTTTGCTGGCGGTTCAGCGCCGGATGAATTGATTCGATAATAAAATAACTTTTTCCCGTCGGCTGACCATTCCACTTTGTCTTGCAGGATGTTATCCCATCGAGCCGTGAATTTTCGCTTTCCGCTTCCATTGGCGTTGAACAAAAAGCCGATGTTGTCGTTGCATTCATATCCACACGCGAGAACGATAAAGCGTTTTCCGTCAGGTGAATATCGAACCTGGCTGACGGACATAAAGCCGTCTTTTTCATTGGTCAGCAAAACGCGGTTGCCAAGTTTCAGGGTCGTACCGTCCGCTTCGCTTGTCGCTTTAATTTGCTGCTTCGCGGTGGATTGTCCAATGGCGACGTCGGCCAGCGCAAATACAAACAGGCAAACCGCGAAGAGTTTGCCTGTTATAGAATTTGGTTTGGCGAAAAGCTGCACGACCTTCATTTTGTTTTTTGACTTTTTGCGGCGTTCAGTTGCTCTGCGCCTCTTTGAGCGGCTCTGGAGTCAGGGAATTTTGCCTGAAGCTGGGCCAGCATCTTCTCCGCATCGGCCAACTTGCTTTGGCCAATCTGAGCGAAAACCACTCCTACCATTGCTTGATCTGCCTGTTTCGCGGCGGGCAATTCTTTCAAACAACGCTCAAAAACTTTTTGCGCTTCCGCGTAATTTTTCATGCGCAGATAATTGATGCCTAGCTTCAAAAAGACCCCTTCGCGTAGTTCCAAATCGGTTTCCAGGTCTTTGGTTTTCAAGGCGCGCTTGTAATTCTCAACACTCAAATCCGCGATACCGTTTTTGTGATAAAACTCCGCCAACCCCACCATTGCTCGTCCATTTTTGTCGTCTTTTTTCAACAGGTCGCCCCATTCAACGACTTCGGAAAAATCGCCCGGCATCGCCTTCATCACATTCAGCAACCCTTCCAGATTTCGATAACCGGTGTGGCGATAAATCTGATTGCTCCACGGATCGGCGATGACCATCAACGGAATCGGATTGGCTTGGTATTTGGCGGCGATTGCTGTTTCTTTATCAATGTCTATGTTGACGCAAACGAACTTTTCAGCGATTTCGACGACATTTTGCTTTGGCCAAAATTCAATTTCCATCGCTTTGCAGGGGCCACACCAATCAGCTTGAAAATCCAGCAGCATTGGCTTGCCGGTTTCGCGCGCGATTTTGGCTCCCTGATTGAAATTGTTATACCACTGAATTTCTTTTGTCGCTGCTTGAGCGCCGCATACGACAAAGACTGAAAGCAAGACTGCAAGGACTGAGACTTTAGCTGACATTTCAACCTTCTCAAACGGATGAGCCGCTGGGGCTACCGAATGGATCAAATGAGTTGTTATGTTGGGTTGAACCATGGCTACGAATCAACCCTGTGATTGAATAATTGCTTTCAACAGCGGTAATTGTACGTGAATCTTTTTATTTCGTAACGGGAACAGGCCTTTAGAAAAATCTTCCCAGTGAAAAATAAATTTTGCCGCGTCCGCCCTCGCCTCGGCTTCCGACAATGGAAAATGGGCCAACTTTGGTGTCCATCACGAAGCCAAGGGAAAATGCTACACGATATTGTTGCGCATCAAACTGCGACGTGAATCCGCCGGAAGTGCCAAGCTGATCGAACCAGGCTCCGGCGTAAATGTTGCCGCCGATCAGCGAAGGCAATTCGTTGATTTTGTGCAAGTAACCGCCCGTTGCCAGAAAGTATTGGTTGACGCGCAGTTCGTCCCGATCGTAAGCGCCAAATCGAAATGGTCCGCCCAACCGGAATTGCTGAATCGGCGGCACGTCACGGCCCAAAGCTGTTCCGGCGGCTCCGGCAAAAAAGAGCGAGCCTTTTGAAGACATCGGCGCAAAGTAAGAAGCGCGAGCTTCGCCTTGCGGAAAATCATCTCGAAAATTTGGGGCGGAAAAATACCAACGAGCTTCCGCCGTCAGCCGCAAGCCACACCTAGGCACAGTTGAGCTATCTTGTTTGTCAAAGGCCCAACGGATGCGCGCAACATTGAAGTTGCCATCAAACGCCGGAAGCTCAGGATCGCCGATGCTGGTTTTGGCCAGAACGCGTGTGTATTCGTAACCAATGCGAAGCTCGCTGCTTTCGGTCAGAAATCCAAAATCGCCGCCTGCGCCAAACCGGTCAGCCTGGTATTCCGCCTGACGGTTTCGCCCAATAAAGATATTTTGGCGGTCTCTTCGGTAAGCTGCTCGCGGGGCAACGAAAAAGCCACGCGTGCCAATTGGTCTGAAGTATTCGGTCGCGAACAAATTGCCGAACCCGACTTTTGCATCAATGCGCCATTCGTCTCCATAAGAACCAACGTCAAAAAAAGTCGTGCGTGCCCCAAAGGTGAAATTGATGGCGTTGACTTCCGAACCGTCAATTTCTACTCCGGGAACGATGCTTGGCGGAGCGTGCGTTTTTTCTCTGGCGCGAATTTCCAGGATCGTTTTGTCGGCTTCAGTTTTCAAACCGTAATTGAAACTCTCGTAACGGCCTTGACCCGTAATACTTGTTAGATCGCTTTCCAGTTTTTTCGTGTCAATTGGTTTTCCCGCGTAACTGTCTAAGCGACGGTGGAGGAATTTTTTTGCTTCGTTCTCGACGCCTGCGATTTGCAGTTCGTTGGGTGTTGGAATTGCCGTGCGGATTTTGGCTTTCCGAGCAGCCAGATGCTGTTGCCAATCAGCTTCGCTGAGCGCAAAGCGTGAAAGAATAGCGGCTTTTTTTTCAGCAGCGTGAAAACCAATGTCGGCAATGTTTTCCAGTCCGACGTAATCCAGCGCAGAAATTTTTCCCAAATCCGGCGCGATGATGATGTCAGCCAATCGAAGGTTATGCCGGTCATTGTTGATCGTCATCACGGTAATTGACTGGCCAAGGATTCCAACAATGGAAGCGATGGATTCCAGATCGCCAAGCTGTGTTCCGACATCAATCGCGATGACTACATCAGGCTGAAACTCGCGGACAACATCTGTCGGGATGTTGTTGACCAGTCCGCCATCCACCAACACTTTGCCATCGCGTTCCACGGGCGGAAAGACTCCGGGGATGGACATGGTTGCGCGCATCGCCGAACCCAATGGCCCATCTTTCATCACCACAGGCTTCGCCGCCAGGAAATCAGTTGCCACGCAGCGAAAGGGAATCGGCAAGTCGTCAAAGCTTTTAAGATCGTGATAGGGAAGTGCCAACCGATCAATCACCAAGCCGATGTAATGGGCTGAACTGATGCCAAGGGGCAAGCTCACGCCCTTTCTCAAACCTATTTCCAATCCGCTTTGAAAATTTCGCCTGTCTTCTTTGCGGCGAAATGAAAGTTCTTCAAAGTTTGGCCCGCTGCTCAGCAATTCAGTCCAATTTTGATCGCTCACGAATTTTCGCATTTCGGCGGGCGAAGCTCCCATGGCATAAAACGCGCCGATCAAGCCGCCCATGCTCGTTCCGGCAACGAAATGAACCGGGATTCGATTTTGTTCAAACCATTCCAGGACGCCGATATGAGCCGCCCCGCGCGCGCCTCCGCCACTGAACACGAGGCCAATCTTCAATTGTTTGGTTTGTTGTGCGGGAGCTTCCGTTTGCGCTGATGTATGAAACGTCAGTAGCGAAAGCAGGCAGAGCAGGGCAATAAGTTTTTTGAGTTTTGGCAAAGCGGAAGTTTGTTATTGGAGCGCCGCGACAACATCGCCGAAGCGCTCCAAAGAGAGTTATCGTTTGGTGACTTTGACTGGGGAAGTGGTTCGGAAAGTTAATTGCGATTCGCTACCGATAACTGCCGGATCGCCTTTGGTCGCTAACACATAACCGCCGCCTGCACCCGCACCTGCTCCAGCGCCAATGGCTGCACCTTTGCCGCCGCCAGCGATTGCGCCAATGGCGGCACCAATTCCAGCTCCGATGCCGACCTTAACGGCGTCCTTCTTTTTGGTGGATTTGGCCTGGCGAGTAATCTTGCTGGTTTCCAGGTCAATCGTTCTGCCATCGGCCAACGTCAGCCGATTTACTTGCAACGTCAATGACGCCACACCTTTAACTTTTCCGCCCTGATCAGCGTCCACAACGACGCCTGAAACGGCTGCGCCTTTTTTGGCGACAACCCAATCGCCATCAACGAGTGGTTGGCCCAAGGTGCCAGTGAAACTGTCGCCAGATTTGGCTGTTTTCGTGGAAATTGTCGAAGTCGTCCAGACCGAAATCGGCGTTCCAGCAGCCAACGTGAAAACTCTGGGCGGAGCCGGAGGCGGCGCGGGTGCCGATGAAACTGGCGAAGACGGATTCATGCCGGAAGCGCCACTG
>CAZXHW010000300.1:0-8924 GCA_964639915.1 uncultured Heliomicrobium sp. | reverse complement strand
TGTGACCGAAGAACAGAAGGAGCGATTGCTTTATATCGCTGGGCGCTGCCCGGTTCACGTCACGCTGCACAGCAATCCGCATGTTGAAGATGTTGTGATCGTCAGAAATGCTTGAGCGCAGACTATTCGTGGCGCAATGCTTTGATGGGATCAACTTTTGCGGCACTTCGGGCCGGATAAATCGCTGCCAGAAGGCTGACCACGACGGCGAACAGAATCGCGCCGACCCACAAATACCAGGGAATGGAAAAGAACTCTACGTAACGAAAGGATTGGCCGACCTGCCGCGCGATCCAGCGGTTGGCGAAGGCATTCGCCAACCGATCAAACGCCCAACCCGCCGTTACTCCCAGCGACCCGCCTAACAATCCAATCAGGCTGGCTTCGACAAAAAAGATGCGCATGATTTCGCCGTCTGAACCGCCGATGGCTTTCATGATGCCGATTTCGCGTGTCCGTTCGCGGATGGACATAATCATCGTGTTCGAAATGCCAAAGGATGCAACCAACAACGCGATCCCGCCCAGCAACGCCAGGCTGCTGTTGACGATCAGAAATATGCGTTCGATCTCTTCCATTTGAGTGGTAACAGAAAAAGCGCGGAATCCCATTTGGGTCAGTTTTTCGGTGACGGGTTTGACGTGGCTTGGATTGGCTACGCGCAGTTCGACAGCTCGGTAATTCTCTTCATCAGCTTTCCCCATCAAAGCATCCCCGACGCGCTCAATCTGTGACTGATTGGTCGAATGCAACCGTTTTGCCTGCTCCAACGGTACATAGAATTGCGCGTTGCCAAAACCGCTGAAACTCATGCCGCCTTCATTCTTCAAAACGCCGACGATGCGGAAAACATGCCGCTCGAAACGACTGTCATCCGCTCCGCCCGAAGGTGGCGGCGAAGGCTGGCTTGGCAAATTCATCAGCGGAATGCCGAAAATGCTTCCTGCCGAACTGCCGCTGCTTGATGGAAGTGAAAGCAGGACAACCTCTTTACCAATTGCAGCCTGCGCCTCGCGCTGGCGCTCTTCATCACTTTTGTTTGGTGCAGATTGAAAGGGACCATCCGGGTTTCCCTGGATGTTTCGGCGGTTGCGGTACGATTCAGGCGTGAACGCTTCAAGCGAATTTTCCTTGATGACAACTTCGTCGCCGTTGTCGCTGGTGAAGCCTTGACCAGCCAGAAACGTCTTGAAACGCGGATCGCTGCCGGGCGTTGCGCCTGCAATCACCTGAAACCGTGCGCGGTCGTTGAACCGAATGAAGCCTCTGAATACGACATCCGGCGCGACAAACCGCACACCGTCCAGCTTTTGGATTTCGGCAATCGCTTCGTCGTTCAGCATTCTGCGTGGGCGGCGCAATCGTTTGCTGTTTTCTTCCAGATTCGGTGTTGCGTTCGGTGCTGCAGCTTGGCCCGAATTGTCACTTGGGTCCGGCTCGTTTTCGTCAAGAACAGTCTGCCCCTCGCTCAAGACCATCAGGTCATACGAATCGGCTCCGATGACGGTAATGGCTGTAAAAGCATCCAATCGCGAAAATGCCTGGCCAATAATGTTTTGCTGCAATCCGATGCCAAAACTGACCATCGTAATGATTGCTGCCACGCCCACGACGACGCCTATGACTGTGAGAAAGGTTCGCAGTTTTGATTGCCGCAGATTCCTGAGTGCCAACGCAATGATGTCAAAAAACTTCATATCCCGCCCTCCATCACCTTTCCATCCTTCAGGCGAACAACATGCGACGCGTAGCGATTTGCCAGTTCGTGGTCGTGCGTTACCAGCACGATGGTTTTGCCATCGCGCTGCCGCATTTCGTCCAGCAGGTTGATGACTTCGGTTGCTCGATTGCTGTCCAGATTTCCGGTCGGTTCATCCGCCAGCAGCACTTGCGGTTCGTTGGCAATGGCGCGCGCGATGCTGACGCGTTGCTGTTCCCCTCCGGAAAGTTCCGAAGGCAAATGATCTGCCCGCTGAGACAAGCCAACGCGGTCGAGCAGTTCCAGCGAGCGTTTGCGGCGGTCGCTTTTGCTCAAACCAGCAAAAGCCAATGCCAGTGATACATTTTCGCGCGCAGTCATCGTCGGAATCAGATTGAAGCTTTGAAAAATCATCCCGACACTGCGCAGCCGGTACCGCGACATATCCCAGGACGACAGCGGTGCAAGGCTTTGGCCGTCAAACAGGATTTCGCCGCCGGTTGGACGATCCAATCCACCAAATAGATTCAGCAAGGTGGATTTGCCGGACCCACTGGAACCGAGAATGGCGACAAACTCGCCATGTTCGACTGAGACGGAAACATCAGATAATGCGCGAACCGTTTCCGCTTTCATTCGGTATTCGCGCACAACATTGCGGGATTCAAGGATAGGCATAATAGGAGATTGATCTACTTTGAAGTTTGCCAGGTCGTAGACTGGCATAAATCTTATGGCTTCGTCTGTGAACCGGGCATAATCCAATTGCCGTTCAGCATCACACGTTTGATGCGCCGCATCGCTGCGATGTCTTTCGATGGATCACCTTCAACCAGCAGCAGGTCAGCCAGCTTGCCATCTTCTATACTGCCCAGCCGGTCGGCGATGCGAAAGAAGCGAGCATTTTCCATCGTGGCAGCTTGGATTGCCTGCATCGGCGTCAATCCGCTTTCGACCAGCAATTCCATTTCGCGCTGATACGCCCAGCCGCGTTCGGCATGCGGAACGCTGGAATGCGAACCAGTCACAATGTGGGCGCCAGCGCGTTTCGCCATTCCGACGAATTTCAGCATCTGCGCGAAGGCGCGCACGTGAATTTCGGTCGCGCCGGAATCGCCTTTCTGTTTTTCAAACACAGCCAGCGTCGGCGAAATAAACGTGCCGCGCTGAGCAATCAGTTTCAACAAAAGGCCGACACGCGGCGAGTTCAGGTCAATCTCGCTCCAGGCTTTGTAACGCCCTTCACGGCGAGCATTGTTGTCCGCCAGAATTGATTGCCGATATTTCTCAGCTTCACGCAACGGCAGCAGCGACGTGCCAAACGAAGTAATGTGTTCAACGCCGTCCACACCAGCGCGAATGGCATCGGCAGCGTCTACGATTTCCAGATGCGACGTGACCGGCACTCCGCGCGCGTGCGCCGTTTCCGCTGCAACGCGAATCAATCCAAGCGGCAATCGAAAGTAAACCTTGATGACCGATGCGCCTTGATCAATGAAGCGATTGACCGCCAGTCGCGTTTCTTCCGCATCACGCGCGATAAACGCGTCGTGCGGATAAGCAGGCGGCGCGTTGTCTAAATGAGGACCAGCCAGAAACAATCGCGGAATTGCCTGACCGGATTTGCGCACGGTGTCATACGCTTCGATCCACGCACCGGGGTCGCGCACAGAGGTGACGCCGTGGCTTAAATAGAGCGACGGCAGTGGATCATCACCGTCCAAGTGAAAGTGCGAATCAATCAGGCCAGGCAATATGCTGAGTCCCTTTGCCTGGATAACTTCAGCATCTTTTGGCACAGACACCGAAGCGCGCGAACCGGCGGCGATAATCTTTTCGCCTCGAACTACAACAACCGAATCAGTTATAGGCGCGCCACCCCGGCCGTCAACTAACGTTGCGCCAACTATAGCCGTTGTTTTGGCCACCGCTGGTTTGCTTACTTCGTTAACTTCGCGCATTGAACGCGGCGCGGCCGGACGCGAACTTTGCGCTTTCTGTGCAGTCACGCTTGCGCCTGCCAGCACGGAGCTAACCAACATTAACATTAGTACTTGCGCTTTCATTTTCATTGCACCTTCTTTCCTGACTCGGTGTCTACGACTTCAAAGTCCAATCCTTTCAATCGCGTCAAACTTTCCAAGCCTTTCAACCGCCGATCCGGCGCAATAGACAATCGCCAGTCACCTCCGTTGTCGGCTACAAACATTCCGTGCTTCTTCAAGCCTTTCAAAATCGCCTGCGCGTGGGGCGGAAAGCCCGTGATGTCGAAATTCTGGCGTAGCCGTAGCCGTTCACCCATACGCGGCAGGTTGTCGTCGGTCAATCGGCTGGCAAAATGGCGCGCCGGATACACGTAAGCGCGCCGCGTACGCCGCACCGTAAAGCGCAGCGCGTGCGTGACCATTCCCCGTTCGCATTCATCGTAACGCACAGCAGCCGGAAAGACCGGCAGCCCCGCAGCGTCCGAAGAGGTCCAACGTTCGGGACGCATCTTGTTCGACTTCAAATCAAAAATCGAAGCCTGCGCCGCTTCCCATCCCGCATCGGTTTTGCGCGCCTGATAAAACTCGTAAAGAAGTCCGTTGATTGGATCAACAACGATTCCATGCCGGTCGCCTGTTCCTCGGCGTTGAATTGCGTCGAGTGTATCACCCGGCTTTGGCAACGCTCCTGCGTCTTCATTCCGTTGCAGCGGCCAATTTTCAATCGGCATATTGTCAGGCACAGGATACGGTCCCGGATCAGATTCGTTTGGATACGTCGTGACTTTCACCGCCACGCGCGGCTGGTCAGGCGGAACAATGGCGAAGTTCATGTCCAGGTTGAAATCAATGTTCTTGTCTTTGCCAATCGAAGCGATGATTGCCGCAGAGTTGGTGTGTACGGGTAAAGTGGAAATGTCTTGATTCCACGGATTGTCAGGCGGAAAGACTTGTAAGGCGGCAAGAATTTTGTCGGCTTCGGGCGTGTCGAACATCACTGGATGCGCAATTTTTGGCATCGGCGGACGCTTTTGAAGAGCACCGACGGTCAAACTCAACAGTCCGAACGCCACGACGAAAAGAGCCAAGCGCAACATTATTTTCATATCGGTTCTTCCCTTGCCTAACGTGGCGATTGTCCGAGTTCGGCAAGGGCGCGGTCGTTGGCCGGATCAAGCTGTAGCACACGCTGAAACGCTGCTCGCGCTTCTTCGTTGCGCCCCAATGCCTTCAGCCCCCAACCTGCCAACAGAAACCGTATCGCTCCGCGCGGCGGCGAAGGTTCGGCTTCCAACATCCGCTCGTCGTCATTCAGCCGAGCCAGCCGTTCGTACAAGGCACGCGCTTCGTCTTTGCGGCCAACGTGATCCAACGCGACTGCTTTGAAGTAGTAGTGCTCCGACCAGGGTTCTTCCGGTTGCGTAGGTGAATTGAGCGCTTCTTCGGCAGCGCGTCGCCACCACTTCTCGGCTTCGTCGCGTTTGCCTGCCGCTTCAAACTCGCGCGCAGCGGCGACGTACTCGCGCGCCTGTGAGCGCATCGCTTCGCGGCCCACGCCAAAGTTGCGCGGAAATTCCGTGGCTTTGATGAACGCAGCAGCGGCTTCGGCGTGGCGTCCGGCTTGCTGATGCTGGCGCGCCAACGCCATTTGCGCACGGCGGTAAATGCCAAGCGCATCGCCTTCCCCTTCGCCGGAAGTGAAGGTGTTTTGTTCAAGAAGTCGAATGGCATCGGCAAACCGTCCCGCGTCAACATAAGCCGCCGCCAGCGATTGCAGCAACGCAGGACGTACGCGGGCTTTTTCCGGAGCGCCTTCCAGCAACTTGATTCGGCGTTCGGTCTGCTTCATTCCGGCCAGCAACTGATCGAGTTCGATATACAAGTGATGATCTTCCGGCGCAAGCGCGATAGCGCGCTCCATCGCAGCCGAGGCTTCTTCCCTCTTCCCTTCCACTTGGGCAAGTGCTCTCGCGTAGTTGCGATGTGCGACGGCGTTCTTTGAATCAAATTGCACGGCGACGCCCCAGGCATCCAAGGCTTCTTTAAACTGCAGCTTCGAGGCGAGGGTGTTGCCAAGCAAGTATGCGGCTCGGCCATCGTTTGGGTTCGCTTTGAGTGCTGCTTTCAGAACAGTGATCTCTTCAATTCGGTGCGGGAATGCATAAGCTGTCTCACTAATCGCTGCTAGTTTATAGGCCTCCTCGGCAGATTTACTTTTTGACAGATATCCCTGCAAATAACCTCCCAAATACCAAATCATTGGGTTAACTGGATTGGAGCTTGTTTTAACAGGCGCTGTGTTTACTTGCTTTCTAGCAGATATTCTCAATCCATTCGTGTCTGCCCACAATGCAATCCAAGCGGCTTCATTCATTTGTCCAACGGCAACATAATCGAAGGCCAATTCAAGCCATGAATCAGGTTTATTCGATAGCAAGGTTTCCAGCTCACGACAGAAGCGTTCATACTCTGTCATTCGGTTTCTTTCTAGGCTTAGCAATCTACGCTCATTCAGCGCCAAGTAATCAATTGGCATTTCTTGCACGACTTCATCAATGTGCTTCTGCGCATCGGCTAACCTCCCAGCAAGACGCTCAGCCATCGCCAACATCGTTCGCGCTTTCAAATCGCGCGGGTCAAGCCGCACTGCCTGGTCCAGATTGTCCAGCGCTTGGCCAATGCTGTCAGAAGCAAGATGAATCTCGCCGAGCACATACCGTGCAACAGATTCGCGGTGACCGGAGCGCACGCACCACATTAATTGGTCAATGGCTTCGCCGATGCGGTTTTGTCCTCGGCGCACGAGTCCAAGGTAATAATGTGCATCGCCTGCGTCGCGGTTGCGGCGAAGCGCTGCTTCCAGATATTCCGCTGCGCGGTCGTATTCGCCGGTTCGATAAAACGACAAACCGAGTTGAATATGCGCCGGCGCATAACCCGGATCGAGCTTCAACGCCTCGTTGTACGCGGCGCGCGCGGCGAGTTCGTTGCTTTTCTTATCTGCGGCCAAGCCTTCCAGATACGCTTTTTCGGCACTTGGTGGTGTGTTGTCGGCAATGGGGCGAGTTGCTGGCTTGAACTCCCCATTTCCGTCCGGGTCGGCGTTGTTGGTGTAGTAATGAACCAATTCGCGCCCGTCTTTCGCTCGGACACGGGCAACGACTGCCATTGGCGCGGGTAGTTTTACCGTCGCCTTAAATGGAGTTGACGGGGAAAGGTTGATTCGTGTGGATTGAATTAACTTGTTGCTTCCGTCCCCTACCGCGATGATCAATTCGGCATCATCGAATTTGGCGCTGGCATTGATGGAAATGTGGGCTTCACTTCCCACAACGACTGCGCGCAAGGCGGCGTCTTTGGTGACCTTGTGGAATTCGCCGCCGAGCTTGTCCAGCGGGAACCAGTATTCGGTGAATCGCTCGACGCGATGCGGCGCAATGAATTCGTGTTCCATCTGCGTTTCAAATCGTCCGGCCTGGAATTCCACGTACTGCCCGTCATTGTCTGTCAGTTTATCCACCCAAATCTGCCCCGCGTCGTCCGTTCCCCACGTCCAGGTTTTCTTCCCCGGCAGTTCGTTGCGGTTGGCAACATGCACAATTCCCCAATCGGATTTTTCGTAATACACGCCCAAAAAATCCCTCTTTGATTCGCGAGCGAACAGCGACAGGTAATTTGTCACTTCGCGATAAGTACCAAGGTCAACGCCATTGTGTTTGGGAAAACTGAACACCGGCCAGAAGGCGTGCGGATACGCTTCGCGCATCGGATAGACAAAGCGCATATCGTCGGTTGCTTTTGCCGCCGCCGTCGCCCAGAACCAATAACGTCCAGGCACTTCGCGGCGATTGTTCAGCGTGACTTCGGTTTCGACAAATTTGCGGCCCGGACGCAATCGGATCGCCACCGCCCACTGCATCCGCTGCACGCGTTCCGTGTCGCCGACAACAACACATGCGCTGCCGTCTTCTTCCATACGCGTGACGTAATCCACGGGCGAAACGGTCGTCAGCGTGTGCCCATCAGGAAAATTCCATTCAATGCCTCCACTGATCCAAGCGCCGCGAATGCCGACCATCGCGTACTTCACAACGTGGTTGGTGTACAGCACATCGCGCTGAGCCGTCTTGTCGTAAATGGCGTACAACTTGCCGCCGAGCTCCGGCAGCACCGTCACGCGCAGATATTCATTTTCCAGGTAGACGGCGTTGTAGCTTTTGTCCACGCGTTTGTTCGTCAGCGTGTCTTGCATTGGATAGGGATACACCGGTCGGCGACGCGTGCCGAACAGTGGCGGATTCGGATCCGGCGGGCCAAGCTCATACGTCGGAATTGTCAGCGGCGCTTCCCAAACGCGGGCGGCGGGAGTTTGTGCCGAAGCGGAGCCGAACAAGCCAATGATGGCGACCAGCAACCACACGGAGTGCGTCAGTTTGTTCATAGAAAATTCCTTGCGAGTGCCTTCTACTTTTGTTTCTTCGCCGCAATGGCTTTGGCAAGTTGGTAGCGCGCCGCTTCGAATGTGTCACCATCTTCAGCAAAACCGACTTTCTCTTGCGCGTCGGAAAAGACTCGAGGCACAACAGCGCGCAACGCCTCATCAACCTCTGCTTTCAACCCAAGTTTACGCGCCATCGTCAGGTATAGATGATCTTGCAGTCCGCGCCGCAAATTGGCCAGTTGCACGGTGGAAATCGGCCCAGCGATGCCGCGATCTTCTTCCGGGTGCAGGCGCTCTTCGCCCGGATACATCAGCACGCCGTCGCCGTTGGCGAAGTCTTGGTCATCTCTGGGTTTGTTCGGCTGGCCGCGATTGTCAAAAGTCACGGGATTGAGCCAGACGTTCTGGATGCGCTCGCCCTGCTTTTGCGAATTGTGCCGCCAGTGGACGCCGTGCCATTGAAAGTAAACTTCGACGCCATGTTTGAAGCAGGCCCACGGAATGATGCGTGGGTCAGTCGCAGGTGTGTCAATCAGCAATGCGCCGATGGCCGGTCGTCCGCCGTTATACGTCCAATATTGTCGCCCTTTGGCGCGTTCGGCTTCTGCCAGCTTAATATCGAACCAAAGACCGCTGGCGTTCCAGATGTCTATCGCGCCGTCCAGTTCTTTGACGTAATGCTTGGTGACCATTGTCGGCAAAGCGCGGCCTGGGCCAGGATTGGAATGAACGTTGTCGGCAATTTTTTGGATGTATGGGTACTGTGTTCGCGAAGGTTCGTCGGGCATGTAAAGAAACG
>CAZXHW010000299.1:0-8940 GCA_964639915.1 uncultured Heliomicrobium sp. | reverse complement strand
TTCTTTGTCGGACAGTGGTTTGTAGTGCATCTGCTGGCAATGGCGGCGGGCTATGCGTCGGGGCAATCTCTGGACTGGCTGTTTGCCACTCCCTTGAGCCGCCCCTCGCCGAACCCCGGCAATCTGGGATTTTCGCTATGGGTGGTTTATGCGTTTTGGCTTCTTGGCTTATTGTTGCTGTACCCAATCTGCCACTGGTTTGCTGAGGTAAAGCGCCGTCGCAAAGATTGGTGGTTGAGTTATTTATGAAGTTTGGGTGTAATTTTAAACAAGGAAACTCACCACAAAAGGCACAAAATTCACAAAAAGTTGTGGACTTCAAACCCCCAGAGTTCTTTTGTGACTTTTGCGCTTTTTGTGGTTCCAGGCCTCAGTCTATTTTTGAAAGGAATTCACAAATGAAAAACATCGCAATGGTTATCTTCAGTTTTCTGTTTGTGGGTATGGCGACAATCGCTTACGCACAAACTCCCGCGCAACAACCGGCTCCGGCCCAGCAACCGCCCAGAGGTGGTGGACCGCCGCCGATGCCTCCGGGGCCGAATCCGAATTCGCAGTACAGGCTGGGGCCGGATTCGCTGCCACAGGAAGGCGTGCCAAAAGGCGAAATTCGCGGGCCATACACGTTGCTCAGCACCAGCGGCGCGTATCCCGGAACGCAGCACACTTATTGGGTTTACGTTCCCGCGCAATATGACAAAGACGTTCCGGCTGCGCTGATGGTCTTTCAGGATGGCCATGCCTTTATGCATCCCGAAGGCGACATTCGCGCGCAAAACGTCATGGACAATCTGATTTACCGCCGCGAAATCCCTGTCATGATCGGCGTGTTTATCAATCCGGGACGCACACCAGAACAGCCCGAACCCAACGCGCAGGAGTGGGGCGACCGCACTGTCAATCGCCCGACGGAATACAACACGCTAGATGACAAATACGCGCGTGTCATTACCGAAGAGCTGCTGCCCGCGCTGAACAAGGAATACAATATTTCCAAAGACCCGGAAATGCGCGGCATCGGCGGATCAAGTTCCGGCGCAATCGCCGCGTTCACCGTCGCCTGGGAACGCCCAAGCCAGTTCCGCAAAGTGCTCAGCAACGTCGGCAGCTTCGTCAACTTGCGCGGTGGCCACGTTTATCCTGACAAAGTGCTGGAAAGCGAAAAGAAACCGATCCGCGTTTACCTGTGCGATGGGCGCAACGACAATCGAGGCTTATCGCGCAATGGAACCTATGACGAAAAACGCGACTGGTTTTATCAGAACGTCCGGTTGATGAAAGCGCTGACCCAGAAAGGTTATGACGTAAATTATTCGTGGAGCATGAACCTGCACGGGCAAAAATACGGCGGCATGATCATGCCGGAAATGATGCGCTGGCTGTGGCGCGACGCACCCGCTTCGACAGATGTGAATGACTGGGTCGAACGCTCGTTCCGTCAACCGGCTGCGAAGAAAAACTAAATTAAAGGACAAAACTTTTGGACAGGATGGACATGATTTTCCAGGATGAAAAACGCCTTCCATTCATGCTTTTCAGGTCAATCCTGAAACATCCCGTAAATCCTGTCGAAAAAGAGTGTCTCAATGTTGTGTGCTTTGATTTAGATCAAAACGAGGAGTGAAAAGTATGGACACATTATCACCGGCCCGAATCATGGAAGTAGGCATGGCGTTCTGGCCAGCGAAAGTCCTGCTTTCTGCCATTGAAATTGGACTGTTTACGAAACTCGGCGCTGGTCCAATGACCGGTGCCGATCTGCAATCTGCGCTTGGTTTGCATTCGCGCAGCAATCCAGACTTTTTCGACACGCTTGTGGCGCTTCGTTTTCTGGAACGTGAGGGCGATGGCCCACAGTCGCTCTACCGCAACACGGCGGAAACAGGCACGTTCCTGGATAAAAACAGCCCGCAGTTTATGGGCGGGTTTCTGGAAATGGCCAATGCACGGTTGTATCCCTTCTGGGGCGATCTGACCGAAGGGCTTCGTACAGGCAAGCCGCAGAACGAAATCAAACAGACCGGCGCTCCTATGTTCGCAGAGCTTTACAGCAAGCCGGAACGGCTGGAGCTATTTATGGACGCGATGAGCGGGATTTCCGCGGACAATTTCCGCGCGTTTGCCGAAAAGTTTGATTTCTCACGGTATCAAACGATGTGCGACGTAGGCGGCGCAAGCGGCCTGTTGTCCAGGTTCGTGGCCCAGCAGCATCCTCACATGCAATGCATCTCGGCGGATTTGCCCCAAGCCACCGAAATCGCCAAGCGAAAAATCGCGGCAGCGGGCTTGGCGGATCGCGTCTCCGCGCAGCCGATTGATTTCTTCGCCGATCCTTTGCCCAAAGCCGATGTCATCACCATGGGTCTGATCTTGCACGACTGGGATTTGGAGAAAAAGATGTTCCTGATCCGCGCTGCTTACGATGCGCTGCCGCCCGGAGGCGCTTTCGTCGTGATTGAACATTTGATTGACGATGCGCGCCGCGAAAACGCTTTTGGATTGATGATGTCGCTAAATATGCTGATTGAATTCGGAGACGCGTTTGATTTCACTGGTGCCGATTTCTCCAGTTGGTGTCGGGAGGTTGGCTTCACGAAGACCGAAGTGATTCCGCTGGCAGGTCCGGCAAGCGCAGGCGTTGCTTACAAGTGAAGAATTAGTCCTTGGTGTTACGAGGGGAAATGATGTGACAAAAAGAATGTCAGCATTGGTCATTGCAGTGCTACTCCTATTTTCTTGTGTAACGGTAACGGCACAAACTCGCTACTGGCAAACCATAAAAGCCAAAAAAGTAATTACCTTTGATTGGAATTGCGCTCGAAAGCAGGCTTTCCCAAAACGTACACTGGGCAAGATCGTAGATCGAGCAATCCCGGCTGAAGATCGAGATCGGCTAGGGACTTATGGAGATAGAGCCTTCACGATGAAACTCACCGAACAGGGGGCGGCGGTTTACTTTGTTCCTACAGTTTGCGGAGGAACAGGAAATTGCACTTGGCGACTTTATTCAATTAGTCCACTGAAATACCTGGGTGAAATTAATGGGCAATACATCTATACCCATCAATCAGAACAGGAGATGCCCGTCATTATCACTTATACCCATATGAGTGCTGCTGAGGGCATTCTTTCAACCTATTCTCCCAGGAGTGGCAAATACAGATGGCTTGGCGATGAATACAAGGTTGATTCTAGGAAATTGGAAGGGCGTAGGATGCCGAGATTTCTTGAGAGGGCAAAACGTCAGTGTAAAGACTATGGAGGATAGCTTCTTAACTGAAAGGGACTGCTATCTATTTAGGCGATCCAAAATGTTTATCAGAAGGACGAAAGGAAGGATATGAAATCTGGCCAAACAGCACCCAAAAACATTGATGAATACATTGCAGGTTTCCCGCCTGAGATTCAGGAAAAGCTGGAAAAGATCAGAGACACTATTCGAAAAGCCGCGCCGAAGGCGGAAGAAGCCATTAGCTATATGATGCCCACCTTTAAGCTGCACGGAAATCTGGTTCACTTTGCTGCGTTCAAAAATCATCTTGGGTTTTACCCGGGCGCGGCAGGAATTGTGGCATTTCAGGAAGAATTGGCCGGGTACGAAACTTCCAAAGGCACGGTGCAGTTTCCGCTGGATCAGCGCATTCCCTTCGGGCTGATCACGAAAATTGTGAAATTCCGCGTGCAGCAAAACCTGGATAAGGCGGCGGCGAAGGCAGCAAAAGGGAAGAAAAAGTGATTGGCGCAATCGCAGGCGACATCATTGGCTCCATTTATGAATGGGACAACATCAAGACGAAGCAGTTCGATCTGTTTAGTCCGAATTGTTTTTTCACGGATGACAGCGTGCTGACCATTGCCTTGGCCGATGCAATTTTGAACGATCTGGATTACGCCGCTGTGATGAAATCGTATTACCAGAAATATCCTGATGCTGGATATGGCGGGATGTTTCATCGCTGGGCGCAGAGTGAAGAAAGCCAGCCGTACAGCAGCTGGGGCAACGGCGCGGCGATGCGCATCAGTCCCGTCGGATTCGCCTTTGATACGTTGGAAGAAGTTTTGGCGAAAGCGCAGCAATATACCGAAGTCACGCACAATCATCCCGAAGGAATCAAAGGCGCGCAGGCCGTCGCCGCTTCGATCTTTTTGGCCAGAACAGGCAAGTCGAAAGCTGAAATCAGGGAATATGTAACGACGGCATTTGGCTACGACCTTTCCATGAGCTTGGACGAGATCAGGCCGACGTATCTGTTCAACGAATCCTGCCAACAGACTGTGCCGCAAGCGATCATTGCCTTTCTGGAATCGGACGATTTCGAAGACGCCATCCGAAATGCGATTTCCCTGGGCGGAGACAGCGACACCTTGGCGTGTATCGCAGGAGGTTTGGCAGAAGCGTTTTATGGTGGTGTGCCGGATTCGATTCTTCAGAAAGCAATGGAATTGCTGGATGACGATTTGCGAAACACGGCTTCAGCTTTTATGGAGAATCGGAGAAAGCGATGAAGATCACTGTCAGAACCTGTGAAGTCAAATTTCAGAAAAAGTGCCCGAGGCTTTGGGAAAATTTACGGGAAACGGAATCTGAAAGCATTCGATTTTGTGAGGCGTGCAACCAGGATGTGTATTACGTCAAGACCGATGAAGAAGCTCTTCACCACGCAGAGCAAAGGCATTGTATTGCCAAAGAAAATCTGGAGCGTCCGGATTACCCTCTTGTGATGGGAAAACCGAAACGCCCGACTCCGCTTAGAGTGCGGGAACAGATGGCAAAAGTGAACCTTGATGGCAGAAAAGACAATGCGCTGAGTCATCTTCGATATACGGACTTTCGATGCACAGAGTGCGGTTACCCGATCTTTCCTGTTTGGAGAGAACGATGTCTGGTTTGCAGAGTAACGGTTTCGGATCATGTCATAGAAATTAAACCTCAAGGAGCTACAGAATGAGATTGTTAGATTCCAGCCGAACGTTCAATAGACAAGCTTGGTTCAGGTTGTTGGCTGCAATTGGCCTGGTGATGTTTGGTTCGTTATCAATGACTGCGATTGGCGGGTTGGCGGTTGTGCCGCAAAGCGATTTCAAGGTCACAACTGTGTATCTGGTTCGCCACGCGGAAAAAGCGGCTGCACCTGCCGCCGACCCGCCGTTGACAGAAGCCGGAACCAAGCGTGCAGAAGAATTGGCGCGGACGCTGGGAAAGGCGGGAATCAAAACCATCTCCACGTCGCAGTTTTTGCGCACCCAGGCGACTGCCGAACCGCTGACGAAACAGTTGGGCATTCCCAACACCATGATTCCGGTCAAGATGGATTCGAAGAATCCCCGGCAGCTTTCGCCAGATTACCTGAAGCAGATTTCTGATCTGATTGCTACCAGCGATGGCAACGTGTTGATCGTTGGCCACAGCAACACGGTTCCGGAACTGATCAAAGCGCTTGGCGGCGACATCGTGCCGACGATTGATGATGCAACGTACGACGACCTGTTTGTCGTCACGGTGTATGCGAAGGGAAAAGCAAAAGTTGCGCATCTGAAGCAATAGTTCTTACCGGTAACCTCTAAAACCCAACCACCTTGTAACTGGTTGCGCCTTTTCGTCACAGAGTGATGGATGAGTTTAGGCAGGTCGTTTACGGCCTGTTGGGCAATAAAGAAAAGTTCCGCGTCGCGTAGTGACGCTTGGATTCCTCATTACAGCAGTTTTCAGGCGTCACTATATGACGCGACCTTCACAAAATTCCTTTGCAGGCCGTAAACGACCTGCCTAAATTCAATGGCCGCTAAGCGGCCAAGCAACTTTCATATTTATGAAAATCTTGAACGCTCTTCTTCTCCTGGCTGCTATCACGCTGGCGCAAGCGCCCGCGCAACAACCGCCGGTAAAACCGATCCCGCCCGTTGGCGTCGAAGTTCCAGTGGCAGATCGCACGGAACTGGAAAATGGATTGCGGCGGTTGAAAACGGCGATGGACAAGTTGAAAGACAATCCGCTGTTGCCGGACGTGATGATCTATCACGAAGCCGTTCGCTACGCGCTGCAATACAACGAGTTTTTCAAGCTGGAAGAAGTCTTCAAGGCGAAGCTGCTGCTCCAACACGGCGAAGAGCGTGCTCGGCAATTGGCCGAAGGCAAAGCTCCGTGGACAACGGCGACGGGCTTGGTCGTGCGTGGTTACGTTTCCAAAATTGACAAAAGCGTACAGCCTTACGGGCTGGTCATTCCGGCATCGTTTACGCCGAACACCACGCATCGCTGGCGGCTGGATGCCTGGTTTCACGGGCGCGGCGAAACTTTGAGCGAGGTCAACTTCCTGACCGAACGCGAAACTCGGATGGGTGAGTTCACGCCGCGTGACACCATTGTGCTGCATTTGTACGGGCGATATTGCAACGCCAACAAGTTCGCTGGCGAAGTGGATTTGTTCGAAGCGATGGACAAGGTCAAACAGCAATATCGCATTGATGACAACCGCATTCTGGTGCGCGGTTTTTCGATGGGTGGCGCTTCGGCTTGGCAGTTTGGGACGCATTATCCTGGATTGTGGGCAGCAATTGCGCCGGGCGCGGGCTTTAGCGAATCGGCGCAATTTCTAAAATTGAAACTCGATGGACCGGAAGCTCCTCCATGGTGGGAACAGAAGCTTTTTCATTTGTACGACGCGACGGATTACGCGGCAAATTTGTCGGGCACGCCGCTGGTTGCTTACAACGGCGAAAACGACGGGCAGAAACAGGCCGCTGATATGATGGAAAGGGCGATGGATGCCGAAGGCTTGCGTATGCTGCGCATCGTCGGACCGAAAACCGGCCACAGCTATCATCCCGATTCCAAAGTCGAAATTGACCGCATTCTGGATGCCATCGCCGAACGCGGGCGCGATCCGTATCCGCGCAAAATTCGCTTCACGACCTGGACGATGGCTTACAACCAGAACAAATGGTTGACGATAGATGCGCTTGGCCAGCATTGGGAACGCGCGCGGCTGAATGCGGAAATTGAAGGCGACAGCAGCGTCAAAGTCGAAACGGCAAATATCACGGCATTTACCTTTGATTTCGGATCGGGCGGCTGCCCGCTGGCCTTGGCGGGAAAGCCGATTGTGACGATTGACGGGCAAAAGCTGGCGATCATCGGGCCGATGTCAGATCGTTCGTGGAAAGTTCATTTTCGCAAGAACGGCAACCAATGGGTGGCGGTGGATTCGCCGATTGCTACCGGGCTGACCAAACGTCACGGCTTGCAGGGACCGATTGACGATGCGTTTCTGGATAGCTTTGTCTTTGTCACGCCGACCGGAACTCCGATTGCGCCCGGCGTAGCCAAGTGGGTGGAAAGCGAACAAGCGCGGGCCATCACCGAATGGCGAAGGCATTTTCGCGGCGACGCGCAAGTCCGAAAGGATTCCGAAATCTCCGATGCAGACATTGCCGCCAGTAATCTGATTCTGTGGGGCGATCCGGGCAGCAACAAAATCCTGGCGCGCATCGCTGACAAACTGCCGATCAAATGGACGGCTGATGGAGTGATCGTCGGCGACAAACGCTTTGCCGCCGCAACGCACGCGCCGATTCTGATTTTCCCGAACCCGCTGAATCCCAACAAGTACGTGGTGCTGAACAGTAGCTTCACCTTCCGCGAATTCGATTACCTGAACAATGCGCGGCAAATTCCTAAGCTACCGGATTACGCGGTGGTGGATACGACTACGCCGCCGGATTTTCGGTATCCGGGCAAGATTGTGCTGGCAGGGTTTTTCAATGAGTCGTGGAGATTCTGAGACGGGAGCTTACCAATAAATTTCGACGATGCCAGAAGCAACGATAGCCATATCACGCGTAATGAGTGGAACGTCTTTCACCTTTGCGGTGGCCACGATTGCCGCATCAAAAATGTCGTCATTGAATCCATAGTTTCTGGCTTCGGCAATAATCTCCGCATCCAGTGGCACGACATCAAATCCCGGCTGAGCAAGTAATTCATCGAGCCATTTTTGAAAGGGCATCCGCAAATTGATATGGCCAATTTTTTCCAAGTTAGAAACTTCCCAAAGGGCAGGTGCGGGAATATAGATCAAGGCTTGGCTCTGCGAGGCACTTTCAAATGCTGCCAGAGCGCGTTTCGATAAATGGCTTCGGTTGGTAGCGTAATAGATCAGCGCATTTGTGTCGGCGGCATACAGTGACATGCTTGGCTTTCCTATTCGGCTAATTCAGCTTGTAACTGTTCGCCTTTTTGTTTGAGTGTTTCCACAATGAAGGAACGCTGAGCCTTGATGAGTTCGTCCACGTCACCATTGACCGTCATTGAGCCTGCTAAATGGAATTGCTCTGTTTTGACGGCTTCGGCAAACAATTGCCGAATTAACCCAAGCCGTTCTTGCAAAGGCAATGATTGGATCTGTTGGTAGATTTGTTGTTGTGCTGTGCTCATTACGTTCCCCTTTCTTCGATGGCGATTTTACCACTGTTGCCGACAGCTAAGAAAAGCCGCTGTGAAAATAGCGACACAGGAAAAACGATGAACCCTTACAAGCTGCAATCCCTTTCCCGCAGAGATTTCCTGGCAAATTCCGCCATGACTGCCGCAGTCGCTGCCTTGCCTGCCTCATCTTGGGCCTTCGACTTAAATTCAGCTTCAATCGCCGAAGATTGGTTTGATCGTCCGATGCGGTGGGCGCAGCTCACTTTGGTGGAAAACGATCCCGGCCAATACGATCCGCAATTGTGGTTGGACTATTTCAAGCGTACGCATTCCGATGCCGCTTGTTTGAGCGCGGGCGGAGTTGTGGCCTATTACCCGACCAAAATTCCTCTGCACCATCGCAGCCAGTGGATGAAAGATTCTGACCCGTTTGGCGAATTGCTGGCCGGATGCCGCAAGCAAAATATGGTTGTGCTGGCGCGCACCGATCCGCATGCGGTGCATCAAGATGTGTA
>CAZXHW010000298.1:0-8946 GCA_964639915.1 uncultured Heliomicrobium sp. | reverse complement strand
CGGAGTGACAGGTGTGAAGGGCTGATCCTTCAATTCAGGCAAATCCAGTTTGTACAATGCCATCAAGTCTGGAATGTTTAGCGGCCCATCAAAGGTGTACACATCATGTTCTTCCAACTCCATCCACGCCCGCAGTGATTTGACCATTTCAGGACTCATGCCTGACGAAACTTCCAGCCGGACGTAAAACCCGAATCGGCGTTGGCGCAACTGTTGCTCGACAGTTTTCAGCAAATCGCCAGCTTCGTCTTCCACCAGTTCCAGGTCTGCGTCGCGAGTGATTCTGAAAGGCTGGCACTCCAAAACATGCATCCCTGGGAAGAGAGATTCGATGTGGGCTGCTATGACTTCTTCCAGCAACACAAAGCAAAACCCGCTATCGCATTTGACAGGGATCAAGCGCGGCACGTTCGGCGGCAATTTGACGCGGGCAAAACGCGGCTCTTCGTCTTCGCCGTTGACTTCGGGGATCACCATCGTGCCCAAATTCAGGCTGATGTTTGAAATCGAAGGAAATGGATGGCTGGGATCAACTGATAACGGTGTCAAAACAGGGAAGACGCGTTCCGTGAAAAACTCTTTCAAATCAGCTTTCTGATCTTTATTTAGCTTGCCGTAAGGGACAATGCGGACGCCGCATCCTTCCAGTCCCGGAAGAATCTGTTTTGTCAGGCAGCGCATTTGAACTTCCAGCAGAGGCCGAAGCCGCTCTGAAATTCGCCGCAATTGCGAAGCGGGCGACAAGCCATCCGGTGACAGCATGTGCGGATTGGCTTCGACCTGTTCTATCAACCCGGAAACGCGAACCATGAAAAACTCGTCCAGATTGGTCGAAAAGATCGAAAGAAACTTCAGCCGTTCCAGCAACGGCTGCGACGGGTCAAGCGCTTCATCCAGCACGCGGCTGTTGAACTCAATCCAACTCAGCTCCCGGTTGAGCAAAGGAGCGTCCGTCAACGAGCCTGTCGCCCTTCTATCCGAACCAATTAAAGCAGGCAATGCTGCAGTTTCCATAACCGTTCGCCTCTCAAAAGTTTGTCACAAAGTAAGTTAGGGGGCTTGTGCGGCGGGGATTCTATGTGAGCCAGAGGTGAAGCGTCAATTTTTTACTTTCGATCTGCCCTAACTGCGGCTTGCGCCAATGCGTAGGGCTGCGGATAATGCCCGCTAACTTCAAAAGCTTCACCGAAAACTCAAAGAGGGAATCAGTAAATACCAAATGAGCCAAGAGCGGAAAATGGATCTCGACAAGATCGCTGCCGGAGTCCGGTTGATTCTGGAAGGTATCGGCGAAGACCTGACGCGTCCGGGGGTGGAAGACACGCCTCGGCGTGTGGCGGAAATGTACGAAGAAATTTGCGGCGGTATGCACGAAGATCCGGCTGCGGAAATCAAAGTCATTCCCGGCGAATCGCAGGACGACATTGTCATGGTCAAGGACATTTCCATCGCTTCGATCTGCGAACATCATCTGGTCCCCTTCACTGGTGTCGTCCACATCGCGTACATCCCGAAAGATGGGCGTATCATTGGTTTATCGAAGCTCGCACGAATTGCCGAAATTTTTGCGCGCCGCCCGCAAGTGCAGGAGCGGCTGACTTCGCAAATTGCAGAATTGCTGTATCGCGGCGAACTTCAACCCAAAGGCGTAATGGTGGTCATCGAAGCCGAGCATATGTGCATGACGATGCGCGGCGTCAAAAAGCCCGGCACGACGACGATCACTTCCGCCGTGCGCGGCGTATTTCGCAAAGACGAGCGCACGCGTATCGAAGCAATGTCTTTTTTAACGGAGAACAGACGTGGCTAACGACAAATCAAAACTGACAGGATTCAATCGCCGCGAGTTTTTGATTGGTGGCGCAGCTTTCACTGGTGCAGCATTGCTTTTCCCGACGGCTGGTTGGGCAAAGAGCGATGCCTTGAGTTTTGCAGATGATCCGTTCAGTTTGGGGATTGCTTCGGGCGAGCCGTGGGCGGATAGTTTTGTGCTATGGACTCGGCTGGCTCCCAAACCGCTTGAAGGCGGCGGGATGCCTTCCAAAGATGTCCCAGTCAAATGGGAAGTGGCCACCGACGAAAAGATGCAAAAGGTCGTTGCCAAAGGCACAGCCACAGCCAAGCCGGAATCGGGGCATTCGGTTCATGTCGAAGTTTCTGGCTTGAAACCAGCTCAATGGTACTGGTATCGCTTCACGGTGGATGCTGGGTCAAGTCCGATTGGGCGAACGAAAACGGCTCCGGAGTTGGCGGCGAACAATGCGCGGCTGAACTTTGCATTCGCTTCCTGCCAGCATTACGAGATGGGCTATTACACGGCGTACAAACACATGGCTGGCGAAGATTTGGATTTAGTCGCTCATCTGGGTGATTACATCTACGAAGGCGGTCCCAGCAATGATCGTCCGAGGCGACACAACAGCACAGAAATCATCACTGCTGAAGATTACCGTAATCGTTACGCGCTGTATAAAAGCGATCCCCATCTCAAACAGGTGCATGCGAATTTTCCATGGATTGTCGTTTGGGATGATCACGAAGTTGACAACAATTACGCCGGCCTGGTTCCCGAAGACAAACAAACCAAAGAAGAATTCGCCAAGCGGCAGGCTGCGGCTTATCAGGTTTATTACGAACACATGCCCTTGCGCCGGTCCGTGCTGAAAGCCGGAAACAAGGTTGAAATTTATCGCCGCTTGAATTTTGGCAATCTAGCCAGCTTTTACATGCTGGACACACGCCAGTATCGCAGCGACCAGCCCTGTGGCGACGGCAGCAAGCCGGCTTGCCCAGAATCGCTGGACGAAAAGCAAACCATTATGGGCAGCGCGCAGGAAAAATGGTTGATGAATGAAATGCGCCAATCAAAGGCCCGCTGGAACGTCGTCGCGCAGCAGGTCATGGTGGCTCCGGCAGATGCTGTTGCTGGCCCTGAACAACGCTTTTCGATGGATCAGTGGAGTGGGTATCACGCGGCGCGCAAACGCTTCCTCGAATTTTTGCGCGATGGCAAACCGTCGAACCCGGTTGTCATTACCGGAGACATTCACACCAACTGGGTCAACGATTTGAAGCCGGAGTTTTATAAGGAAGACTCGCCGGTTGTGGCGACAGAATTTGTCGGCACTTCAATCGCTTCTGGTGGCGATGGTTCCGATGTTCGACCAAACACACCGACTGTGCTGGCTGAAAATCCACACATCAAATTTTTTAACGCCCAACGCGGTTATGTGCGCTGTTCGATAACGCCAGAGCGTTGGCAAACGGATTACAAAGTAGTTGCTGCGATTTCGAAACCCGATGAACCAGTGAGCACGCGCGCCTCGTTCGTGGTGGACAACGGAAAACCAGGAGCGAAGCGGGTTTAAGAATGGAAGAAAGATTGCAAAAAATAATTGCTGCTGCGGGAATCGCTTCGCGGCGCAAAGCCGAAGAAATGATCGTGTCCGGGATGGTGACGGTCAACGGCAAAATCGTTAACACGCTAGGCGCAAAGGCAGACCTTGAAAAAGATCACATCAAGGTTCGGGGCAGGTTGATTGCATCCAGCAAAGAGCGAGAGAAGGTTTATATCTTGCTCAACAAACCTGTCGGTTATTTGACCAGCCGTTCCGATCCAAGCAAACGCCAATTGGTGATTGATCTGGTGGGCAAATATCGCAATCAGGTTCATCCGGTTGGACGTCTGGATTTGAATACCGAAGGATTGATTTTGCTGACCAACGATGGCGATTTCACCAATTTGGTCGCGCACGCTTCGCATAACATCGCCAAAGTTTACGCCGTGAAAGTCAAAGGCAAGCCCAGCGAAGTGCAGATCAGGAAGCTTTCGCGTGGTGTGGAAATTGATAAAGTCAAAACCGCTCCGGCCAAAATTGAACTTATTGAAGAGACGGAAACCAATGCCTGGTATCAGGTGACTTTGCACGAAGGACGCAATCAGCAAATCCGTAAGATGTTTGATTCTATTGGACATTCAGTGGTCAAGCTGCGCCGGATTGCCATTGGGTTTTTAAAAGACGAGAGGTTGAAGCCAGGCGAGTTACGTTTTCTGAATGAAACCGAAGTCAAACGCTTTTTCAAAATGGCTGCGAAAACGCCGGCACGCACGGCTAGCAAACCCGTGAAAAAGACAACAAGCAAGCGGTTTGACAAGGCATAGTTGAACCTTTAGAGTCTCGACTTCCTAACGACTGATTTTGAAGGTAGATATGCAGATGCTTCGCGTAAGAGTTCATCGCCTGCCACATTCCTCCAATTGGTAATCATAGAGCATGGAAATCGTTCTGGCCGAAAGTCTGGGGTTTTGCATGGGCGTAAAGCGCGTCGTAGACATGGCGTATCGCGCGCTGGAAAAAAGCAACGGATTGCCGGTGGTGACGTTGGGACCGCTGATTCATAACTCTCAGGAAATCGCCCGACTCTCTGCCGATGGAATTGCAATCGCAGATGCGACCTTGCCGGAGCAGGGAACTGTGGTGATCCGCGCGCACGGAGTTGCTCCGCAAGCTTATGAAGATTTGAAAGCGCGTGGTTTGAAAATCATGGATGGCACATGTCCTTACGTTCATTACTCGCAACGTAAGGCAGTTGAATTACAGCGCGAAGGTTACAAAGTCGTCATTGCGGGTGACAAACATCATCCTGAGATCGCTGGCATTTTGGGATTCATCAATGATGATGCCATTGTCGTCAAATCCGTCGAAGAAGCGCTGGCTTTGCCGCCACTCGACCGAGCAGGCACGATTGCCCAGACGACTCTGAGTCCGAAAAAGTATCAGGCAATTGTTGACGCTTTGCGTCAGCGTGCCAAAGAAGTGAAGGTTTGCGAAACAATTTGCGATGCAACAGAAGAAAATCAATCTGCGATTCGTGAATTATCCGGCGAAGTTGATTTGATTTATGTCATCGGCGGTCGCCATAGCGCCAACAGCAACAAGCTGGTTGAAGTCGCACGCGAAAAATGTCCGCGTTCGCTTCTGATTGAAACTGCTGACGAAATCAAGGCAGAGGATGTGCGCAACGCCTCTCGCATTGGCGTCGGTGCTGGCGCTTCAACGCCGGATTGGATGATTCGCAATGTTATCCAACGATTGCGCGAGATCGAGAAATCGTTGGCAAATAACAGCTAAAGGTTTATTATTCAGGCTCTTTACAGAGCGGCATTCTCTTACCGTTCTGCTTGATCTACATAACGATCAAAAGAATTCGGGCGATTGCCAAACCGTGTTGCAAGAGCAACCCGCGTAGTTTTCCCAGGAGGAAGTCCACTTTAATGTCAACCATCAATGCTAACCAACCCGCTCTCGAAAACAGCGAAACGCCGGAAGTCGCTGTTGGGAGCGCCCAACCGGCGCCGGAAACTTCAACTATTGAAGCCAACGGAGCCGCCACTGCCACCGTTTCAGAAGCCGCTGCTGCAACTGCCAGTTCTGATGCGACACAAGCCGCATCGGATTCTGATACTCCTGACAGTGAGGACTTTGAAATGGATTTCGCTCAGATCCTTGCCGGATTTGAGGAATCGCATAAGTCCGAAATCAATGAAAACGAACTTGTTAAAGGTCGCGTTGTCAAAATTACCGATCAGGTAGTCGTGATTGACGTCGGATACAAATCGGAAGGCATCGTTCCGATTGCCGAGTTCAAGGAAGGCGACCAGATTGTCGTTAAACCCGGAGACGAAATTGACGTTTTCGTCAAACAGCTCGAAAACAACGAAGGTTATGTCGAGCTTTCCCGTGCCGACGCGATCCGGATGCAAACCTGGGATCAAATCGAAAAAGCCAGCCGCGACGCCGTGACGTTGAAAGGTCGTGTGACCGATCGAATCAAAGGCGGTTTGCGTGTTGACATCGGCGGCATTCAAGCCTTTTTGCCCGGCAGCCAGGTGGATGTTCGTCCAGTTCGAAATTTGGACAGCTTCCGTAACAAGGAAATCGAAGTCCGGGTTCTCAAGGTCAACAAAAAGCGCGGCAACATTGTCCTGTCCCGCAAAGTCGTTCTCGAAGAATCCATCAACCTGCTGAAGGATCAGACTTTCAAGGATCTGGAAGAGGGGATTATCAAAGACGGTCAGGTCAAAAACATCACCGAATACGGTGCGTTTGTTGATCTGGGCGGAATTGACGGCTTGCTGCACATCACGGACATGTCTTGGGGCCGCATTCAAAATCCGAACGAATTGTTCAAGGTTGGCGAAACGATTCAGGTCAAGATTCTCAAGTTCGACCGTGACAAAGAGCGCGTCAGCCTTGGTTACAAACAATTGATCCCGGATCCCTGGGCAACGACGGTGGAGCGTTATCCGGTTGGCACGCGTGTTAACGGCAAAGTTGCTTCGGTTACTGATTACGGCGCGTTTATCGAACTTGAACCAGGCGTTGAAGGCTTGGTGCATGTGACAGAAATGAGCTGGTCGAAACGGGTGAAACATCCGTCCAAGCTGGTTGGCGTCGGTCAGGAAGTCGAAGCCGTCGTGCTGGAAGTTGACCAGAACAGCCGCCGCATCAGCCTGGGCATCAAGCAGATCGAGATCAATCCCTGGGATACGATCAACGAACGTTATGGCATCGGCACTCGCGTGAAAGGCCGCGTTCGAAACCTGACAGACTTTGGCGCCTTCGTTGAAATCGAAGACGGCATTGATGGTCTGGTTCACGTTTCGGATATTTCCTGGACCAAGCGCATCAAACATCCAAGCGAAGCACTGAAGAAGAACCAGGAAGTCGAAGCGGTGATTACGGCGATTGACATTGATGGACGCCGGTTGTCGCTTTCCATCAAAGACCTGGAGCCGAACGCCTGGGATCGTTTCTTCGATACACATCGTCTAGGCGATGTCGTGACAGGAAAGGTCACGCGATTTGCCAACTTCGGAGCGTTTGTCGAACTGGAAGACGGCATCGAAGGTTTGTGCCACGTGTCCGAGTTGTCGGAACAGCACGTTGAAAAACCCGAAGATGCAGTCAAGGTTGGCCAGAAATCGCAATTCAAGATTCTGAAAATGGATCGCGAAGCGCGAAAGATTGGTCTGTCAGCGCGCGCCGTTGGCAAAGACGAGCCGATTATTGAAGTGCGAAACTATTCTTCGAGCGACACTGGCATGGCCGGTTTGTTTGAAGTTGCGGACTTCAATCGTGGCGGCGACGATGGTTCGAAGAGCTAGTCGCTGACGCGAGTTAGCAGCGCGTTTTGATTGTCAGTGGTCAGTAGTTTCTTGGTTTGTTGTCTGAAGTACCGGGATTTCGTCGGACGTAGGCATTGAATCTTTCAGCTACTGACCACTATTTCCTTTTCCGCTCAGCCTCTTTTTTGCAGTTATGAAAAGAAGTACCTTGACCTGGATCATCGTTGGCGGAGTCGTATTGCTTTGCGCCTTTTTTATCGGGCTGTTCGCTTTGATGGCAATTGCGACAGACGATGAAGGTTTTTTTGCCGGAGGCGGTGATCGCATAGCGCTTATTCCGGTCGAAGGCGTGATTGACGATGGAATGGCCAAAACGGTCAACCGGCTTTTGAAACAATATGGCGATGATACGCGTGTGAAAGCGATCATTTTGCGAATCAACAGTCCGGGCGGAGGCGTTTCCGCTTCGCAGGAAATACACCGCGAGGTCGTTCGCGTAAAAGAAGAGAAGAAGAAAAAGATTATTGTTTCCATGGGAACTGTGGCGGCGTCTGGTGGTTATTACATTGCCGCTCCGGCAGATCGAATCTTTGCCAACGAAGGAACCATTACCGGCAGCATCGGCGTGATTGCCGAATGGCTGAATTACAAAGACCTGGCTGAATGGGCCAAGCTTAAGCCGGTGGTTTTCAAAAGCGGAGAATACAAGGACACCGGATCACCAACGCGAGAGTTGACTGACAAGGATAAGCAGTTTTTCCAGGACTTGGTCATGGAGCTTTATGGGCAGTTTGTTGGCGCTGTAACCAATGGCCGCAGCGGAAAAGGCACACAGGAAAATCTGCTTGACGAGCAAAAGGTGAAAGCACTTGCCGATGGACGGGTTTTCAGCGGAACAGCGGCGGTCAAAAATGGTCTAATTGATGAGATCGGAAATTACGAAGATGCCGTCAGAGCTACGGCCAAGATGGTTGGTATCAAAGGCGAACCGCAAGTCATCACACCGCCGAAGCCGAAAGAAGGTTTCTCGTTGTTGGATTTGCTTTTGGGCGTGACGAAAATAAGCGAGCTTTCGCCCAGTCAGTTGCCGAAACATTTGTCTGATATTGACACCTCAGTTAAGTTCAAATATCAATGGAAGTAGGCCCAATAAACCCTTGCAGGTTACGAAACACGGATTGTGTAGTTGTTGATCTGATGTTTGATCCTACTCACCGTCAAACGGAGGAGCGATGACCAAAGCAGAGTTGGTGGAAGAAGTTTCCAAAGCAGCCGAATTGACCAAAAAAGATTCGGAAGTAATTGTTGACGAAGTCTTCAAAAATATCATCCAGGCGCTCAATCGCGGCGACAAGATCGAATTGCGCGGCTTTGGCTCGTTTCGCGTTCGCAAACGCGACGCGCGTCGTGGACGCAATCCCAAAACCGGCGAGCCGGTGGACATCCCGGCCAAATCTGTGCCGTACTTCAAGCCAGGCAAAGAACTGAAAGAACTGATTAACGGAAAACAGCCAGGCGAAGGCGGGGATGACGATTTTGACGATGACGATGATGATTTTGACAATGACGCCCCGGAAACAGTTGAAGAAACAAATACCGCAGGATAATTCAGTTGTATCGAGCATCGTTTGTCGCAGCGATAAACCCTGAAGGTTGAGAGCTTGACCGGAATTTTCATTGCTCTCCGATCAGTGGGCCTCACCTTTTCCACTTAGTCCCCTTCGGAGGTGTATATGAGGCGACTATTCCATCGTCCTTTTGAGCTTCGTGGGGGAAATCTTCTTGGTAGGTTTTTTCATGCAAGCAGACTATTTAGA
>CAZXHW010000297.1:0-8960 GCA_964639915.1 uncultured Heliomicrobium sp. | reverse complement strand
AAATAAAGATGTCACATTGCGCTTGATGCCTGTTGGCGGCGGGGAGATTCAGGTGTTGGCCAAACTCTTTGGTGGCCAGGGGACGATCAACGTGCCTTCGTGGTCGCCAGACAGTAAACAACTGGCGTTTGTCAGTTATCGCCTGATCGAACAATAACAATTGCATTTTGGAGGAACGACGATGAATGCTTTACGCAAACCCTTGATGTTTGTCTGCTTCGTTTTCGCTTACGGACTGGCAGTTTCCGCCGCTGGCGTGGACGGAAAATGGAAGACTGAATTCGACACACAAATCGGCGTGCAAAAATACACCTTCACATTCAAGGCCGAGGGCGAGAAACTGACCGGCAAAGCTTCGTTCGAGCGAATGGAGCAAAAAGGCGAAGTAGACTTGTTGGAAGGAAAGGTAAGCGGCAACGATATTTCATTTGTCGAAAAGCTCAGTTTTGATGGCAACGACATCCGCATCGAATACAAAGGCAAAATCAACGGCGACGAAATCAGCTTTACCCGTCAGGTCGGCGAGTTTGCAACCGAACAGTTCGTTGCCAAACGCGTGAAAGAGTAAATCAGCTTTGTTGGCTGGATTGGATGTTGTTGATACTTGAGATGGAAATCAAAATTGACGACCTGCTCGGCGCCGAAATCGCCCACTTGTTGGAACAACACCTTCAGGACATGCGGCGCGTGTCTCCGCCGGAAAGCGTTCACGCGTTGGACCTGGACCGTTTGCGAGTTCCTGAAATCACGTTTTGGACCGTCTGGGAAGGAACTGCGCTGGCGGGTTGCGGAGCAATCAAAGAGTTGGACTCAAGTCACGGCGAAATCAAATCCATGCGCACCGCACCGGAATTTCGCAATCGAGGCATTGCGAGTTTGATGTTGCGCCACATTATCGAAGAGGCGCGAAAACGCAGCTACTCGCGGCTAAGCCTGGAAACAGGCTCGATGGCGTTTTTTGAGCCTGCGCGTCAGTTGTATCGAAAATACGGCTTTGTGTCTTGTGGCCCGTTTTCCGGCTACAAAGAAGATCCAAACAGCGTGTTTATGACTCTGCTGCTGTAGCGCGACCAAAAGAGATTCCGGTTTGCGCATATCTTTCGGAAGAAGACCATGAAAAACATTTCTCGCAAGTTCGTTTCTGCGGCATCCCTGCTGACGACGGTTTTCCTGCTCGTGCTTGCCGCATCACAAGCTTTCGCCGACAAACCCAACTTCCGTGTCATAGAGCTATGGCCGAATGGCGCTCCCGGAGCCACAGGCACTTCGGATGAAGACAAACCCGCGATCATCCCAATCATTCCGGACGCCGCCAAAGCGACCGGCGCGGCCATCCTGGTGATTCCCGGCGGCGGGTTCACTGTACGCGCCACCGATCACGAAGGCGTGCTCGTCGCGAACTGGTTGAAAGAACGCGGCATTACGGCATTCATCTTGCGCTACCGCATTCGCCCGATGTATCAGCGCAAAGACTGGCTGGCCGATGCGCAACGAGCCATGCAGCACATTCGCGCCAATGCCAAAGAATTGCATATCGCGCCGAACCGCATCGGCATCGTTGGTTTTTCTGCGGGAGCCGATCTGGCCTATGACGCTTCACTGAATCCGTTGCTTGCAAATCCCGAATCCGCCGATGTCGTCGAGCGGGTGCCCAGCCGTCCGGATTTTCAAATTCTGGTGTACGGAGCTTCGCCGCAACGTGGAACGGAGGCCGCCAAACTGGCCGCGCTGCCTCCGGCGTTTCTGTTTTGTACGATGGAAGATATGAGCCACGTGCGCGGCATGTCCGCGCTATATTCTGATTTGATCCAGGCCAAAGTTCCCGCCGAAGCGCACTTCTTTCAAAACGGCGAACACGGCGTAGGTTTTGCGCTGGGCGACCCGGTGTTGGGCGAATATCCGGGCTTGATGCATCGCTGGCTGACGCAAGGCGGTTGGCTGACCGACAAGCCGCGCCAGGCAATCAGCGGAGTCGTCAAGCTTGACGGCACTGGATTGGTGCGCGGCATGGTGACGTTGACGCCGGTCGGCAATCCCAATGCGCCTTCTGTGACGGCGTACATCACAAACGCGCACACCAGAGAGCTGGGTTCTTTCATCGTGGACGAAAAGCAGGGCCCAATCGCTGGCAAATACCGTGTCGAAGTCCGGCAAGACGCGACGCGCTGGTTGAGCAATTCGCGCGATCCGGTGATGATCGAGATGATGGAAAAACAGCGCACCGGAAAGATGAATGACGAAGATCGCAAGAAGTGGGGTGATTACATCCGCAAGCGCGACCTTTCGCCCAGCATCGAAAACCAGCGCGTTTTCGCCCGACAACACCCGAAAGACAAAAGCGATTACATCGTCGAAATCAAACCCAACGCGGGTGTGCTAACGCTGGAAGTTTTTAGCCGTTGAGTTGTTTGCGTTATGTCCGATCCGATTGAAATTAAGCTGTTGAATGCCACGGATTGCGATGCCCTGCTATCTGTGGCCGATGATGTTTTTGACGACCCAATTGATTTGGCGACCGCGGCGGAATTTCTGGCAGACGCGCGGCATCATCTAGCTGTCGCCATCGCGGATGGATCGGTCGTCGGGTTTGTCAGCGCCGTGCATTACGTTCATCCGGACAAAATAAAGCCTGAGCTGTGGATCAATGAAGTTGGCGTCGCGCCCACGCATCAAGGGCAAGGTTTAGCGCGCAAACTGATGGAAGCCGTTTTGGAGGAAGGTCGCCGTCTGGGATGTTCGGTCGCCTGGGTGTTGACGAATCGAAAAAACAGGGCGGCAATGCAGTTATATGCGGGGCGAGGCGGTGTCGAAGCTCCCGAAGATGCGGTTATGTTTGAGTTCAAGCTGTAGCCCGATCAAAGTCGTTCCCATCAACCAACAAGGAACCAGCTATGAAAACCACGCGCAGAAAAATCATTCAGTCCGCTGGGGCCGTTGGCGCTTCGGCCTTCATCGGCCCCGCCAGAACTTCGGCCCAAACGAAGTCGTGGCCACCTATTGAAACCGGCGCGCCGAAAATCTGCCTGGGGCTTCGGGGCGACATTGATGCCGCCGGAATGCGGCGCGTTAAACAGATCGGTGTGGATTACGTGTTGATGGGCGGGCCACCGATTCCCTGGACAGAGGCCGATTTGCGCGAACGGATGGATCGCTTCAAAGCGCAGGGCTTGACCATCATCAACATGATGATCGGCGGCTTTCCCAAAACGATTTACGGCAAACCAGGCCGCGACGAAGAGATTCAGCAGGTTATTCAGTCCATTCGCGCCGCAGGCAAAGTCGGCTTGCCGGTTATCGAATACAACTTTTACGCACACCGCATTGTCGAAGGCTATTACGAAGAACTGGGCCGCGCCGGAGCCGGAATGACGGCGTTCAGTTACGACCGCATCAAAGACCTGCCTCCGCTGCCGGACATCGGCGCTTGGACGCTGGATCAGATGTGGACGAACATCACTTATTTTTTGAAAGCCGTCGTTCCTGAAGCCGAAAAAGCGGGCGTGCGGCTGGCGCAACATCCGAACGACCCGCCCGCGCCCATCAGCCGAGGCTCACAGCAAATCATGTCTACACTGGCTGGCTGGAAAAAGTTGGTGGACATCGTCAAAAGTCCTTACAACGGCATCACCTTCGATTGCGGCGTGACGCGCGAACTCGGCGAAGACCCCGTCACTGTGGCGAAATACTTCGGCGCGCGCGATTGCATCAACCACGTCCATTACCGCAACGTCATCGTCCGCAAACCCTATGTGGATTACACCGAAGTCTTCATTGATGAAGGCCAGGTGAACATGTTCGACGTGATGCAAGAACTCGTAAAGCTAAAATACTCACGCGGCTTGTACCCTGAACATCCGCGCGCGATTGATTACGACCGCGAACGCGAAGGCAGCATCGTTGGCCAATACGCCAAAGTCGGCGGCGGCGGCTTTGGCGGCGAGATTTATAATGTGGGTTACACGAAAGCGATGTTGCAGGCGGTATTAGCCAAATAGCCATTTATCAAAACTGCTGAGGTAAGAGACCTGCTCAACTGTTTTTGCTAGAGACAAGAGTAAGCCACTAAAATGAAGTTTCGAATTCCAGAGGTAGAAAAGTTATCTGAAGAATCCAAACATCTTTATGATGTGATCAATGATGAGTCTGATTTGGCTTGTGTATTGATAGGAACGAGCTATTTAGATTACGCGTTGGCATCGCTTCTCAAGCGCCACTTTCTAGACAGTGCGGTTGCCCCCAAACTCCTTGAACCTCCAAGAGGCATTCTTTCCAGCTTTTCTAGCCGCTGTGATATAGCTTATTGCCTGGGACTCATTTCGAAGGGCCTATATAAGAACCTAGAAATAATAGGGCAAATACGGAACACCTTCGCTCATCAATATTTATCATTGAAACTCGACAATCCCGAAATAGGGACATTTATACAGAAACTAACATTTCCAAGATTGGCTCAATCAGTATACGTAGGCTATGACGACGTAGAACAACGTCGTCAAGAACCTTTTAAACAGTTTACAGCTCCTCGCGATAAGTTCAGTCTTACAGTTGTTTTGATGGTCAACCATATATTAATGGCTGGACTGGCTGCTCAACATAGATCCAAGCATGAAGACTTTTGGTAATACATTAAAGTTTATATGTAGAATTAAGTCTTCACTCTTTCCGAGCTCATTACTATGAAACGAAGACGATTTATTCAAACACTTGCTGCTGCGCCCGCGATTGCGGTGCCAGCGTCATTGGAAACCAACGCGCAATCTCCGGCTGGCGCTCCTCGCCCGCAGGAAGAAACGCCGAAGCTGGAAACGGCTTCGCTGGATGTTGCTGGCGAAACGACGCCACGCTTTTTCAGTGCGCCGCAGTTCGCCGCCCTGAAAAAGCTGAGCGAAATCCTGATGCCGCCGCTGAATGGCATGCCGGGCGCGCTGGAATCCGGAGCCCCGGAGTTCCTGGATTTCCTGATTGGCAAATCTCCTGCCGACCGCCAGCAACTTTACAAGGGCGGCTTGGACGCATTGAACGCGCAAGCGACCAAGCGATTTGGCAAAGCCTTTGCCGAAGTACCGGAAGCGCAAGCGGTGGAACTGCTCGCGCCGTTGAAACAACCGTGGACATATGAACCGCCCGCTGACCCATTCGCCCGCTTCCTGCGCGAAGCCAAGGCCGATGTTCGCACCGCGACGATGAATTCGCGCGAATACACGGCGGCGGGTTCCAGCGGCGGAAGACGCGGTGGAGGCGTTGGGCAATATTGGTATCCGATTGATTAACCCCATTCATTTTCCATTTATCATTTTCCGTTTGTCATTTGTCATCGCCTGAGCAGCTATGTGCGCTTTGCGAGAAGAAATGACAGTTGAGAAATGACACTTGGGAAATGGAAAATGTTTTGGTGACTAAATGGCAGAAACCATCTACGACGTACTTATCGTTGGCTCCGGTGCATCCGGAGGCATGGCGGCTTACACGCTGACGCAAAAAGGTTTGAAATGCCTGCTGCTGGAAGCGGGCGCGCACGTGGATTTCCAACACCAGCGCACGATGAAGCCGGTCTACGAATTGCCGTATCGCGGCCTGGGCAAACCCGGCAAACTGTCGCACGTCGTCCAGGCCAACGAATTCAACGCCAATCAATGGGTGGACGAACAACAGGTTCCTTACACGCACGATCCGAAATCGCCGTACAACTGGGTGCGCGTGCGGATGGTCGGCGGCAAATCTCTGTTCTGGGCGCGAATGTCGTACCGGCTGAGCGATTATGAATTCAAAGGCAAAGACCACGACGGATTCGGCGACAACTGGCCAATTAGCTACGCTGATCTCGCGCCATTTTACGACCGCGTTGATCCGATCTTTCGCGTCAGCGGTCGTAAAGAAGGCTTGGCGCAATTGCCCGACGGCCAGTTTATCGAAGACAAATCGCCGGACGGCGGCGCGCTGGAACGAATTGCCACGGCAGGCAAATCGCGCAGCATCACTGTGACGAAAATTCGCCGCTCGCTAGGCAATGGACAATACGCCAGTTCGTTTAATTTGCTGCTGCCCGCCGCCCAAGCCACAGGCAATCTGACCATCGTGCCGAACGCCGTCGTTCGTGAAGTCACGACGGACAAGAAAACTGGCAAAGCCAACGGCGTCAGCTTTGTGGATCGCCAGTCTGGCCGCGAACTCCATGCCAAAGCCAAAGTTGTCATCCTGGGCGCTTCGTGTTTGGAAAGCACGCGCATTCTGCTGAATTCCAAAATTGCCAACTCCAGTGGCGTGCTGGGGCATTACCTGCACGATCAGTTTTACATCTCGAACGGCGTGCTGGGCATCATGCCCGAAGCCAAAAATGGCAAAGCGCCGCGCGGCTTGCTGGGCAGCGCGGGCTACATTCCGCGCTTCCGCAATCTGAAAGATCCAAGCACAAAAGCGAAAAACTTCTTGCGCGGATACGCTTGCGATCTTTACCCGGGAGCTACGCCGGATGCCAAACTCTTTCCATCCTGGGGCGTAGAACTGGAGGAGCAATTGAAAGTTCATCGCGGCGCAGGCATCGGAACAACAATCATGGGTGAAGTTCTGCCGCGCTTTGAAAACTTCGTGAAGCTCGATCCGAAAGTCACCGACGCCTGGGGCATTCCGGTGTTGAATTTCCAGTGTCGCTACACCGACAACGAATTCAACATGGCCAAAGACGCCGTGGACACAATCAGTCAGGTCTTCAAGGACGCGGGGTTTGAAGTGCTGCATCAAAATGACAAGATGTATCCGCCCGGTTACAGCATTCACGAGGTGGGGACTTGCCGGATGGGCGACAATCCCAAAACCAGCGTGCTGAACAAATGGAATCAAAGCCACGACGTGAAAAACCTGTTCGTGATGGACGGCAGCAGCTTCGTTACTGGCGGTTCACAAAATCCGACAATGACGATTCTGGCGCTTTCGATGCGCGCTTCGGAGTATCTGGCTGAACAGTTGCGTAAGGGAGATTTGTAGAAGTGGCAACGAATGGAGTTAAACAATGAGCGAAAGCGACTATCAACGATTAGTCGAGCGCATGCTGGCGAACGATGCCACCAGTCCCATGATTTCCAGCGACACTGGCGTGGAAGCGGCACAGAAAATCGGCGAATTGGCAACGCAGGAAGAAGTTGAATGGGCGCTGGCGGGTGGATTGGCGATGCACTTTTACGGAAGCCCGCGCCTGACAAAAGATGTGGATATTATTGCTTCGAATCATTTATCGCTGACGCCGGAACATTCGTTGAGTTTTGGCGGCAGCAGTTACACGCTGCAAGTTGGTAAATATAACGTTCAGATTGATTGGATCGTGCGAAACGATGGCTATCGGGAGCTGTATCGTAAAGCCCTGCAAGAGGCGATTCGCTTGCCCAATGGATTACGCGTCGTGACGCCGGAATGGTTGGTAATTCTCAAATTCAATGCCGGGCGGCAAAAAGACCTGGACGACATTGTGTTTCTGTTGGAACAAGAGAAACTGGTTGATCGCTCTGCGGTGAAGCAAAAAGTGGTTGAAGTCGCCGGCGAATGGGCATGGCTGATTATGCTGTCAGGGTTCCGCCGCTTATGTGATTTGGCTGACGGGAACACCAAAGAACCGAGCAAGTATTACGATCAGGATTAGTTCCAAAGGAATCGAGTTCATTCATGCAAAAGGAAACAAAAGAATACGATGTATTGATTGTCGGCTCCGGCGCTTCGGGCGGAATGGCAGCCTATGTGCTGACGCAAAAAGGCGCGAAGTGTTTGCTGCTGGACGCCGGGCCGCTGGTGGATTTCAACCATCAGCGAACAATGAAGCCTGTGTACGAATTGCCCTACCGCGGCTTGGGCAAACCGGGCAGACTGTCGCTGATCTACCAGGCGACGGAATTCAACGCCAATCAATGGGTTGATCCTGAACAGGTTCCGTATACCTACAGCACAAAAATTCCCTACAGTTGGGGACGCATTCGGATGATCGGCGGCAAGGTGAATTTCTGGGGGCGAATGTCGTACCGATTGAGCGATTACGAATTCAAAGCCAAAGATCACGACGGGCACGGCGACAACTGGCCGATTAGTTATGCAGAGCTTGCGCCATTTTATGACCGCGTCGAACCGATCTTTCGCGTCTCTGGCCGCAAGGAAGGGTTGCCGCAACTGCCCGACGGCGTTTTTGTAGAAGACCAATCTCCTGATGGTGCGGTGATCGAACGCCTGAACAAAACCGGCGAATCGCGCGGCATGCGCATCACAAAAATCCGACGGGCATTGGGCGATGGCCAGTTTGCCAGTTCGATGAACTTGCTGCTGCCGACAGCACAAGCCACGGGAAATTTGACCATCGTGCCAAATGCTGTGGTGCGTGAAATCACGACGGATAAGAAAACCGGCAAAGCCAATGGCGTCAATTTTCTGGATCGGCAATCGGGGCGCGAACTCCACGCCAAAGCGAAAGTCGTTGTGCTGGGGGCTTCGTGTTTGGAAAGCACGCGGATTTTGCTCAATTCCGGCATTGCCAATTCCAGCGGTGTGTTGGGGCATTACTGGCACGATCAGTTTTACATTCCCAGCGGCGTTTACGGCATCATCCCCGAAGCGAAAAATGGCAAGTCGGCACGCGGCTTGAGCGGTTCCGGTGTGCTGGTAAGATTTCGCAATTTGAAAACGCGCGAGAAAAATTTCCTGCGCGGGTATGCTTGCGACGTCAATCCGGGCGGAACGCCGGATGCGAAATACTTTCCGATGTGGGGCAAGGAACTCGAAGACGCCATCAACAATCATCGCAACGCGGGCATCAGCACGACGATTATGGGCGAAACCCTTGCGCGCTACGAACATCACGTCAAGCTAGACCCGAAAGTCACCGACGCCTGGGGAATCCCTGTGCTGAATTTCAACATTAAATACACCGACAACGAACACAACATGGCCAAAGACGCGATAGATACAATCAGCCAATTGTTTCAAGA
>CAZXHW010000296.1:0-9008 GCA_964639915.1 uncultured Heliomicrobium sp. | reverse complement strand
GCGCGGGAAAATTAAGGGCCGACTTGCCAGCGAATTGGGGCAAGATGGATTGCCCGAAAATGCTGGCTCACGTTGTTGATGGGATGCGCATGACCCTGGGCGAAAAGAATATCCCGCCCAAAAGCTCTCCTCTGAAATTTGCACCGATCAAGCACCTGATTATTTATTGGCTGCCGTTTCCGAAAGGAGCGCCAACCGCCCCTGAGTTGGTCTCTCGAACGCCCGGCGAATGGGAACGCGAAATTGCCGATTTCAAAACCGTGTTTGCCAAATTAACCGCTAGCCACCAGCGAACCAATTGGCCTGAACACCCGGCGTTTGGAAAGCTTTCAACAAAAGATTGGGGTGCGCTGGTCTACAAACACATAGACCATCACTTCAAACAATTCGGAGTCTGAAGCAGCCATTTTTATGCGTCGTTACCTGGGAATCATCATCAGCATTGCTTTAGCGCTTGGCGTCATCATTGCGCTCAGCGCGGCTGGTAATGTGGATTTCGACCGACCGCCGGAAAACGAACGAGAACCAATTCGTTCCAGTTACAATTCTGGCCCAACAGGAACGCGCGCGTTTTATCAACTGCTGGAAGAATCAGGAACGCCCGTCTTCCGGTTTCGAGATGACTTCAAATCGTTACAGGAAAAAGCGCCTAAGGCTGTGCTGGTGATTGTCGGGCCGTTCAATCCGAATCTGGATATTCCGTACGATGAGGCTTTTGCTTTGCAAAAATGGATCGCCGCTGGCGGAAATGCCCTGATCATCAGCCGCTATCCACAATCGCAATTCGGCGATCCGATGGTGCAATCAAAAGTCATTGGCGAAAACCTGCCCTGGGCGGCTCCACCGGAAACCCTGATTAACCCGAAAAGCGATGAATTGATTACTCAGCCGACCGAATTAACTAGAAACCTGCGCGGATTGCAGCTGACGGAACTTGCCGCGCGAATCAAATTCGAGCCTCCGGAAATCGAAGAAGACGAAGACGAAAGCGCAATTCCAAGCCCATCACCTTCGCCAACGGCGACTCCAACACCTGCCGAGACTTCGTCTCAGCCAACCAACGCGCCTTGCGAGCCCTTTCTGTATGCGCCAGTAGTTCACTTGGGAGACAAAAACGGCGCAGTTCTGGCGGATTTCAAATACTGTGAGGGCCGTTTGATGTTCCTGTCTGACCCGTTTGCTATCGCCAACAATGGCATTGGAAGAGGATCGAATCTGACACTGGCGATGAATCTGGTTCGCGCATTGAGCAAAGGTGAAAACGGCCAGCAACGAAAAATCTTTTTCGATGAGTTTCATCACGGCTATCGTTCGCAGATCAATCCGCTGGTGAGTTACGTGCGCGGCACGCCGGTGCCGTGGCTGTTGCTGCAAGGCTTGCTGATCAGCCTGCTGCTGATTTTCAGCGTCGGCAAGCGTTTTGCGCGCCCGCTGCCGCTGCCGCAAGTGGATCGCCATTCTCCACTGGAATTTGTTGATTCGATGGCCAACTTGCAACAGGTTGCGCGCGCGCGCGATCTGGCGCTGGAAAACATCTACCCTCGATTTAAGGCAACGCTTTGCCGCCGGTTAGGCTTGTCGTCCAGAGCCAAAACCGAAGATATTATCGCCAGTTTGCGCCGCCGAAATTTGCCAATTGATGAGATTGAAGTTCGTCAAACGCTGAGTGATGCCGAACTGACTTTAAGTGGAGAGAAAATTGACGACGCTCAATTGGTCAAGCTGGTGGGAAGAATGCGCCGCGTTCTGGCGCAACTGAAAAGGTAGCGAACTCAAAAATAGACAGGATACACAGGATTGAGCAGGATGGAACCAAAAGCTGATTTTGCATCCTGTTGAATCTTGTAAATCCTGTCTACTTTTTCCGACTCCTCTATCCTTCCGATTCGTCAACCACCTTTTCCGCAATCTTCTCACGATGGTAGTTGGCGTCGCCGAACAGAATTTCCGATGACTTCGCCCGCTTGTAATAAAGCTGAATGTTGTGTTCCCAAGTGAAACCAATGCCGCCGTGAATCTGCACGCCACGATTACCGACTTCACGTGCGGCATCGGAACAGAAGCCCTTGGCCACAGACACCGCCAGCTTTGCCGCCGGATCATTTTCCGCAACCGCCCAAGCCGCAAAGTACGTTGCCGAGCGCGCGCTTTCGGCAAAATTGAACATGTCCGCGCATTGATGCTGGACAGCCTGATAAATGCCAATGGGTTTGCCGAACTGCAACCGGGTCTTGGCGTATTCGACCGTTGTGTCCAGCGTCCAAACCATTCCGCCCAGCATCTCGGCACACAACGCAACCGTCGCCACATCGGTTGCGGCTTCCAAAGCTTCTTTGGTTTTGGTGGTAAATGCTAAGGCACTGGATTCCGGCACGGCGACGTTATCGAATTCAACAGTGTATAGCTTGCGCGTAGCGTCAATCGCAGGAGTTTCGATGATCTTCACGCCGGCGGCTGAACGTTCGACTGGCAGCAAGACCAGCTCTGCCGAATCACGAGCCACAACAATAATGATGTCGGCGACAGCCGCGTCGCTGACATAATGCTTGGCTCCGCGCAGCTTATATTCTTTGCCCTCTTTCGTCGTAGCGAACATCACCGCATCCGGATTCCATTCGCCGGATTCTTCCAGCATGGCAACCGTCGCTTTCAATTCCCCAGCCGAGATCGGTTCCAGGTATTGTTTGCGCTGCCCTTCGTTGCCTGCGCGTTCGATCAAGCTGGCTGCCCATAACGTGGAAATAAACGGACCGGGCAAACAGGCTCTGCCCATTTCTTCTGTAACAGCGATCAGGTCAACCAGACTTAATCCTAAACCGCCGTATTCTTCGGGAATGGTTAGCCCTGTGAAGCCTTGATCGGCCATTTCGCGCCAGAGTTTGTCGTCAAACGCCGTTTCCGAAGCCATCAATTCGCGCACGCGCTCCGGTTTGCATTCGCGCGTAAAGAAATCGCGCGCCGATTGTTGCAGCAGTTTTTGTGCTTTTGTCAGATCAAAATCCATTTCGTCCAATCTCGTTTTTGACAGGATAAACAGGATTTTTCAGGATGAAATCAATCCTGTTGAATCCTGTAAATCCTGTCTATTTCAGTAACTCTTGGGGAGACCAAGCACGCGCTCGGCGACAATGTTGCGTTGAATTTCGCTGGTTCCGGCTTCGATGGTGTTGGCACGGGTGCGAAGGAAATCGTAAACCCATTTGCCTCCGTCAAAGCCTTGCAGTTGCGCCACCGGCCCCAGCGTTTCCATGGCAATTTGCTGGAAGCGTTGGTTGTATTCGCTCCACTGAATTTTCAGGATCGAATTTTCCGGCCCCGGCACGTGCTGGTTTTGCATCTTGCTCAGCGCGCGCGTGTTCGTCAGGCGAAAGATTTCCAGTTCCATAAACGCCTGCGCCAGTTTTTGGCGAATAACAGGGTCTTTGCTGACCGGTTTGCCATTGCGCTTCATCTGCCGCGCGTGTGCAATCAATTGATCGTAATTGCGTTTGAACGCGACGTACGTTCCCGTGCCCAGATGCGCGCGTTCGTTCATCAACGTGGTGATAGCCGTTTGCCAGCCTTTGTTCACTTCGCCCAGCACGTTTGCCGCTGGCACGCGCACGTTGTCGAAAAAGACTTCGTTGAAGCTGGCATCGCCGTTCATCTGTTTCAGCGGCCTGACAACAACTCCCGGCGAATGCATATCCACCAGCAGCGCCGTAATGCCTTTGTGTTTCGGCACGTTTTGATCGGTGCGCACCAATAGCAGAACCCAGTCAGCCACGTGCGCCAGCGAAGTCCAAATCTTCTGCCCGTTGACCACAAAATGATCGCCGTCAATCGTCGCTTTGGTCGCCAGCGAAGCCACGTCGCTTCCCGAATTCGGCTCGGAAAATCCCTGACACCAGATTTCTTCGCAGGAAAGAATCTTGGGCAAAAAGCGCTGTTTTTGCTCCGGCGTGCCGACGGCGATGATCGTTGGCCCAATCAAGCTCAACCCCAGCGCGTTGATGAGCGGCGGAGCTTCGGCGCGCGCCCATTCTTCGGTCAGGATCGCCTGTTCGATCAGCGCCGCGCCGCGACCGCCATATTCTTTCGGCCACGACAGCCCCGCCCAACCGGCATCAAAAACTTTCCGCTGCCACGAGCGTAAAAAGTTGAAGTACTCGCCTTTTTCTTCTTCGTTGGTTGGGCCTGGAAACGGCGGCGGAACATTTGCCGCTAGCCAGGCGCGTAACTCATCACGAAATTTTTGCTGTTCAGGAGTTAGATTTAAGTCCATAAGTTCTCCAGATTATTCGCCGCAGATGTACGCAGATGTACGCAGATTCAAACAATCCGCGTTCATCTGCGTTGATCTGCGGCTTCATTTGACTGATTGCAATAAAAGTTCTGCCACATCCATCACCTTCACATCGCGTTCTCCGCGTTTTGCGTTGATGCCATCTTCCAGCATCGTCATGCAAAACGGACAGCCGACAGCCACAATATCCGCGCCGGTTTCCAATGCCTGCCGAGCGCGTTCCTGATTGACGCGTTTGTCTTTCGGCTCTTCGACAAAGCTCATTCCGCCGCCGCCGCCACAGCAAAAACCTTGTTCGCGGTTCATCTGCATCTCGACGGATTTCTGCGAAGACAATTGCACTAATTGCCGAGGCGCATCGGTCACTCCGTTGTGCCGTCCCAAATAACAAGGATCGTGAAACGTCACGATCTTGTCCGTTTTACTGACCGAAGAAAGCTTGCCATCATCCACCAGCTTCGCCAGGAATTCGCTGTGATGGAAGACTTCGTAACTTCCGCCGAACTGCGGATATTCGTTGCGGAAGGTGTTGAAACAGTGCGGGCACGAAGTGACGATCTTTTTGACGCCGTACCCGTTCAAAGTTTCGACGTTGTCTTTGGCCATCATCTCGAACAGAAATTCGTTGCCGATGCGCCGCGCCGGATCGCCGGTGCATTTTTCTTCGCGGCCCAGAATCGCAAACTTCACCCCGGCTTTTTCCAGCAACTGAGCCGTCGCACGAACGACTTTCTGATTGCGTTCGATCAAGGCTCCGCCACAACCAATCCAAAACAACACTTCGGCATCACGCGCTTCGGCGATAGTTTTGACGTTCAATCCATCAGTCCAATCCATTCGCGTCGCCTGCGTTCCGCGAAATGGATGCTGCCGCGATTCCAGCGAAGTCATCGCCTCTTGCATCGTGTCTGGGAAATCGGATTCTTCCATCACCAGGAAGCGGCGCATATCCACAATCTTCGGCATCTGTTCGATGAAAACCGGACAGGCTTCCATGCAAGCGCCGCAGGTCGTGCATTGCCACAGGGCGTCGGGTGAAGTCGAAGGAACTGCACCGATGATCGGCGATGAAAAGGACGAAGGATGATTGATGAATGATGAATCGCTGCCATTCATCATTCCGCATTCAGCATTCCGCATTAACGACCGTAGGTCGAGAATGATGTCGCGCGGCGAAAGCTCTTTGCCGACAGTATTGGCCGGACAGACCGAAGTGCAGCGCCCGCATTCCGTGCAGGCATCGAAATCCGCCAGGTCTTTCCAGGTAAAACCCGCCAGCGTTTTAACGCCCATCGGTTCGCCGGTTTCGGCCAGCTTGTCGAAATCCATTGGCTTCAGCGAACCGCCGCTGGGTTCCAACCGCGAAGTGTAAATGTTCAGCGGCCCCGTGATGACGTGAATCATCTTTGTGTAGGGCGCAGCAGCGATGAAGCCAAACACCATCACTGCGTGCGACCACCAGGTAACGAAGTGCAGCGTCGTCAACGCTGATTTCCCCATCGGTTTGAAAACGACGGCGACCAGATAACCAATTGGCGACCAAATGCCCCAAGGGTCGTCCGTCGCAGCAATGCGCCAGCCTTCCAGCAGGAAACCGGTCAGAGCAATCAAAAAGATTGCGCCAAGAATCAATTCAGCTTCATCGGTGTACACCAGCTTTTTGGGCCTCAGCGAAACGCGTCGCCAGAAAGCGATGCCGACTCCGACCAGAACCAACGTGCCAAAAATGTCTACGATGAAGGATTGAAAGTAGAGGTAAAACGCTCCCTGCATCAGCGGCAATCCGAAATCGTGATGCACTGCCACGACCGACGTCGCAATCGTCAAGACGATAAAGCCTGTGTAAATGAAGGTGTGAAAAACCGCCGCGTATTTTTCCCGAATCGTTCGCCGCTGCCCCAGCGCGTGTTTCAGCAATCGCTGCAACCGCTCTTTTGGACGATCAAACCGGTCGGCTGGCAATCCGCGCCGCCAGGCTGCCACGCGCCGGTAAAACCCATAACCGGCAATCGCCAACGCAACGAAAAACAGCAAATACATCAGCCAGATGTGGCCGATGTTCCAAAGTACTTCGCGGGTTGGAGTGGTGAGGTTCATAAAGATTCACCACAAAAAGCCCAAAAGTCACAAAAGATTTTCTGGCTCCTGCAACTGACTGCCAAATTTACTTTTGTGTGTTTTGTGCTTTTTGTGGTTGATTCACTTTTGCAAGGCAGCGAGCTTTTCTTTCAACAGCGGAACAACTTTCTTGTAGTCTTCTACAATGCCAAAACTGCAATATTTGAAAATCGGCGCGTCGGGATCAATGTTGATAGCGGCCACAACTTTAGAATCGGACATTCCAGCCAGATGCTGGCTGGCTCCGCGAATGGCCACAGCCAGATAAAGTCCCGGTGCGACTTTCTTGCCCGTTTGGCCAACTTGCCACGTCGGCGGGCACCATCCAGAATCACACGCCGCACGCGAAGCCGCCGTCATTCCGCCCAGCATCGCGGCCAGTTCCTGCAAGCCTTCAAAGCCTTCCGGCCCGCCAAGCCCGCGCCCACCGGAAACGATGATCCGAGCGTCTTCCAGCCGCGCCTCGCCGGACGCTTCCGATTTGCGTTCGATGATTTTGGTCGTTGCCGTTGGAATGCTGACTGAAACTGCTGCAACTGTAGCCACCGATCCAGACGCCGCAGCCGGAACGTCAAACGCGCGCGCTCTGAGCCAGACAACTGCGGGGGACCGTTTCAGTTGAATGGTTGCCACGGCTTTGCCGCCGTACACAGCACGTTTGACCCGAATCGCGCCGCCTTCAGCCACAAGCGTTACTCCATCGCCAACCGCGCTGCCGCCAAGCCTGTGCGCCAATCGCGGAGCAAGTTCCTGACTGTACGTGTCGTTGCTTAGCAAAATTGCTGCGGGCGAAATCTGTTTGCACAGTTCCGTCAACGCAGCCAGACACGCTTCCGGCTGATATTCGGCCAGTTCGGCTTGATCGGCAGAAACAACCGTGTCGGCTACGGAAGCCAGCGAAGTGTTCAGTATCGGATCATGCGCACCGACAACAATCGCGTGCAGTTTGCCGCCAAGCTGATCCGCCAAACGGCGACCTGCTCCGGCGACACCTTGTGCCGCGCGGTCGTAGCCGGCGGCAGAAAACAGTGTGATGATGACGTTGCTCATAACCTTATTCGTCCCTCGCCCGATCCGCGGCCAGACGGTTTTCAGCAATCATGCGCAGCCGCTGCTCCGTGGTTTTCTTCGGTTCGTTATAGCCTTGTTCGCCAAACGGTTGCAGCTTTTCCAACCACAAATCTTCCAGATGCGTCAGGTCTTCGCGGTAATTGTGCTGCGGATCGCTGACCGGCGTTAGTTCATCCAGAATTTCGAACGCGAATTTGTCTGCACCAAATTCATTCCATTCGGCTTGCAACGTTTTGTTTTTATGGCTGCCCATCTTCAATTCAACTTTGTGCCGATTGAAAATGCCCGGCAAATTGAGCGCCGAGCCAACAAAGACTTTCTCGTTGACCATGTTGCGAATCTGGAACACACCCATCGGCGTGTGGCTTTGTTGATATTCTTTCTTCAGAGCTTTTCGTTCACTGTTCATAAATATCAGGCTCCAAACTAATCGCGTTATTGATGTTTTCCTGTCAGCTTTTCCCAAATCCCCGGATGCTCAATCGTCGCGCCACTCTCTTTGAGGAGCTTGATGATTTCGGGTTTGTCGTGTGCCCAATCAAGCACCGAACTGCCATTCATAAATTCAATTGCATTGGGATCAGCACCGTGCTGAAGCAAAAGCTTGACGATTTCAATGTCACCATTGCTGCTCGCTTCCATCAATGGTGTGCCATGAAATTTATCCCCCACATTGACATTGGCGCCTTGTGAAATCAGAAATTCAACAGCTTCGATTCGGCCTTGATAGGCGGCAGAGTTAAGGGGTGGAATTCTTCCGCAACAAAACTTGTTGACATCTGCGCCGTGGGCAATCGCTTTTTGCATCAATGCTATATCGCCAATATAAGCAGCTTCAGATAGCTTCATTTGCCACTCTTCAGGAGAGAAAGATTTGTAGTAGTTCTCCCAAACAAAAACTGCGCCCACAACAATTACAATACTTCCGGTAATAGCGGCTATCTTTGCTGCTTTCATCTTTCTAACTGCATTTGTTGGCGAACTGTTCTCTCAACGTGAAGAAACATGCGCCGCTGACACTTTCGGCTTCGCGCTATCCACAATCGCTTGATTCGCCAGAACTTGAAATTCCTGACGAATGTTGATGTGCGTATAAGGAATGACTTGGGTCATCATGATTCCAATCAGCTCTTCCTGAGGATCAACCCAGAAATACGTGCAGAACGCTCCGCCCCAGCCGTATTCGCCGACGGAACTCGGAATGCCGGCCTGGCCCACATCCGTCAGCACGCGATACCCCAAGCCAAAGCCAAAACCGGGGCCGGTCAACCAGATCGGCAGATTCCCTGTGTGATTGGCGGTCATCAGTTCAACGGTTTTGCGGCCAAGAATGCGCACGCCGTCCAGTTCGCCTCCGTTCAGCATCATTTGATGAAAGCGCACATAATCCGCCGCTGTCGAAACCAATCCACCCGCACCGGAAAAGTAAACGTGCGGCTCTTTGACATAGCGGCTTTCTACCGTCGGAGCTTCCAGCAACTTGATCTTGTTGCCGTTCTTTTCGTCTGGCTGATAGACCGCTGCAAAGCGATTG
>CAZXHW010000295.1:0-9014 GCA_964639915.1 uncultured Heliomicrobium sp. | reverse complement strand
AGCGCGGCCAACGCCGCGATGACTTCACGCAGATAACTGCGCAGCAGCGGATCATCGCGCTTTGCGTCTCCGTCAGGAGCCGCTGCCATGATCATCTCGCCCGCCTGTCGTAACAGCTTGCGAGCCTCATCGCTTTGTCCGGCCTTTTGCTTCTGCTCTGCTTCACGCCGCAGTTTGTCGGCTTCGACGATCACATTAGCGGCATCCGCCGCGACGGTCGCCCGGTCGAGGAAGCGATCAAGCTGCTGACCGACATCCACGCGCCGCAGTTCGACGGTCGCACTCTGCTCAGTTGTCTGGCCGCGCGCCGCTGGTGCGAGCGCGAGCAGCGCGCCCAGTAGCACGAGACCGCGCATCACATTGTTAATTGCGCTGTCCATTGTTAGTGACGCCTTCATTACTGCACGTTGATCGGGAACATCACGCGCTGGTTATTGCCGAAGGTCGCTCCGAAATTCCATTTACCGCGCATCTCGAAATCGCTTTCGACGGTGTAGCGGCCTGGTGTGCCCGATGGAGTGGCCGACGCGCCACCAGTCATGTCGGACATCCCCGGCATAGGCATGCGCGAACTCAGTTTGACTTCGCCAACGTCCACAAGCTGATTATCGGCGGCTTTGCGGAACTCCAGCGCGTATGTGTTCTTGCCTTGCTTCAACTGCCCCGTGTCGCTGAGCAGTGTGACGACGTAATCACCCACGCGCTGCTGGGCAATCTGTTTCAATTCGCCCCCGCTGCTGTTGCTCTTGCTGCAAGCCGCAAGCGTCAATCCCAGAATCAAGACGGCCAGCGCCGCCAGAATTGATTTCGTTCTCATATCGTTTTCTCCTTTTGAATTGATTGAACCACTAACTTCCTAGCGATATATCCCGATCCCGCCTTTCGTCTCAGCGCGTTTAAGCCAGACAGTCACAACGCGAAAGATAAGTGGCGGTAGCACAAGCATCTGCGCAACGGGTGTCAGCCCTATGCCAAGACCCGGCACAAGGGGCATCTGCTTCGTGTATTCCCAACGCCCCATCACATAGACCGCTGCCAATTCAATGCAGACGGCGATCACCATTCCTGTGACGATCATCAGGGCGTAGCCGCGAACTCCCGGTCGTACGAACCAGTCCCACCGCCGCAACACGAGCCAGCCAACAGCGAAGATAAGCAGCAGGAGCAGACCGTCGCCCAGCGTCGCCAACAGACAGACCCGCCATGACTGCCTGAAATCATTCATCCCAATGTAAAACGGCGCCTGCGCCAGTTCCCACACCAGATTGAAGGCAACAGCGATCACGTAGATGGCCGCCAGCGTCTGCCAAGTGCTGCTTTGCGACTTTGTGTCTGAAGAGTTCATTGATTGCCCGATTGCGCCTGCCTGTTATTGGTCACCAATCGCCCGCTGCATCCAGCCACCAGGGGAGTGGGCAGCGGGCGATTTGGAGAACCTATTTCCCCTCCATCTCCTTTGCGCGGAAAGTGTGGAACTTAGCCATCTCTTTGGCCTCCTGCTCCAAGTTTTCGGCAGCTTTGATGTACTTTTCGCAATGCAGCCGCATCTTCTTGATGTAGGGGTTTTCGCCCGTATCCTTCGGATTTTTGGCGACCTTCTTGCTGAACTCGGCCAGCATCTTCTTGTGCATTTCGATCTCTTCGCGGTATTCCGCCGCCTTCTTCTGGTAACGTTCCGCCAGGTCTTTGTGATCCTGCGCAGTCTGCGGAATCTTCATTTCTTGCATTGAAGCGTGGCCGGAATGATCCTGCCCGGCTCCTGCGCCACGTGAAGAGGCGGGGATGGCAATCGCCAGCAAAATGGTCAAGGCGCTGACCAGAAGCCAGATTGTCGTGTGGTTGTTTCTCCTGCTTGAAGTTTCGTACATGGTCTTTTCCTCCATTGTTATTGTTGACCTGCTTTCAGACTCAGTCTGCCAGCCAGTTGGTGGCAGCATTGAATCTGGCTAAGTTGAACGTGGTGCTTATTGATTTTTCGACGTTGGCGGCTTCGTAGTAGGCGTCCGCGTTTTGTATTTGTGCGCATACTTGCCGTCAATCGTCTGTTGAATCTCCGTCATCGGTTTGCCTTCGTGATAAAGCTTCATCGCGTCACGCGCGACGTCGAGACAGATGTCTCAGATGAACCCCATCCCGTCCCACTGCGGTTTACCATCGGCTGTCCGGCCTTTGACAAAACAATCCCGCGCGCTTTGATGTCCGCCACTTTCACATCCGCAATAGCAGGGCGCGTATTCCATAACTTCGGGATGACGCGCGGTGAAGGCGTACATTGCGCGCACCTGTTCTACCGGTTGCGCCGGTGTTCCGGCATTTGGCAATGGCGGCCACGTCGAATCCCAAGCCGTATCCTTCAGTGCCTGTTCGGACATTTGCGGCGTAGGCGTGGTCTGTGCTGTTGGCACCGCCACCGTTGATGGCGACCCGCTGTGCTTTCTGTGATGCAATATTTGAAACGTCACAAGCCCACACGCCAGCAGCAGGACGGCTGCGAACAGAGGCCATAGTCGCTTGCTGGAACCGCCCGCCTGGTGCGGCGGGCTTTTTGATTTGTGTTGAGTCATTCGATCCTCCGATTGATTTGCGTTGTGTTGTCGCTTTTCTTAACTGACAAGTTCATGTTATTCATGCCGGTTTTCAGCCGGTGCCTTTTCACTCGCAGTCACCCCGACTTCAGCCGCCGTTCTCTCTTCGCGCCGCACCTCGCGCTCACGCAGCCACAGGAAGATCACGGGCGTCACGATCAGCACGTGCAGCAGCGATGAAACCATCCCGCCGAGCACCGGCGTGGCGAGCGGCTTCATCACCTCCGCGCCTGTGCGCGTTGACCACATGATCGGGAGTAACCCGGCGACGACCGTCGAGACGGTCATCACTTTCGGACGCAGCCGCAGCAGCGCGCCTTCCATGACTGCCTCGCGCAAGCCCGCGAGCGTCAGTCTGCCGCCAAGCTCTCTGCGTTTGCGTTCGACCGCTTCTTCCAGATAAACCACCATCACCATGCCGGTCTGCGTGGCCGTTCCGAAGAGCGCGATGAAACCGACCCACACCGCCACCGAAAAGTTGTAGCCGAGCAGCCAGACCAGCACGACGCCTCCGGTCAGCGCGAACGGCACGGCGAGCAGGACATGCGCGGCTTCGACCCATGAGTGATAAGTCACGTAGAGCAGCAGGAAGATCACCGCGAGCGCAAGCGGAATGACGATCTGCAACCGCTTCTTCGCGCGAATCTGGTTCTCGTACTGTCCACTCCACTCGACGTAGTAACCCGTCGGCATCTTCACCTGCGCGGCGACGGCGCGTTTGGCCTCTTCGATGAATGAGCCGACATCGCGCCCGCGCACGTTCAGAAGCACAAGACCACGCAGCAGACTGTTCTCACTGGAAATCATCGTCGGGCCGTTGACCACGCGAATGTCGGCGACCTGCCCCAACGGAACCTGCATTCCGTTCGTCCCCGCGACCAGCACTTTGCTGATTGCTTCCGGCGTGTCGCGCAGTTCGCGCATGTAGCGCACGCGCACCGGGAAACGCTGGCGGCCTTCAATCGTCGTCGTCAGATTGTTGCCGCCGATGGCCGTCTCAATTACATCCTGCAGGTCGCGCTTGTTGATACCGTAGCGCGCGGTCTCCTGCGGGCGCGGGACGATTTCGAGATACGGCACGCCGCCGAGTTGTTCCGGGTAAACATCCGCTGAGCCGCGAATGTTCTGCACAACTGCGGCGACTTCTTTGGACTTCTGTTCGAGTGTTTTCAGATCGGAGCCGAAGAGCTTGATCCCAACCTGCGTGCGGATGCCGGTCGAGAGCATCTCGATGCGGTTGATGATCGGCTGCGTCCAGATGTTGGTCACGCCCGGCATCTGCAGGGCCGCGTCCATCTCGTTGATGAGCATGTCTTTGGTCAGCCCCGGACGCCACTGGCTTTCCGGTTTGAGGTTGATGATCGTCTCGGTCATGTTCACCGGCGCGGGGTCGGTCGAAGTCTCCGCGCGGCCCAGCTTGCCGACGACTGATTCGACTTCGGGGAAGCGGCGGATGACGTTATCTTCCATCCGCAGAATCTCTTTCGCACGTGTGATCGAGACCGATGCGTCCGTCACCGGCATATACATCAGCGTGCCTTCGTTGAGCGGCGGCATAAATTCCGAACCGATGCCCGAGGCGAGATAGAGTGACGTGCCGAAGAGTGTGAGCGCGAGGCTGACAGTGATGAGCCGGTGGCGCAGCGCCAGCGCCAGCGCTGGCCGATAGATGCCGAGCAGGAAGCGCATCAGGTAATTGTCGTCTTCGTCGTGAATCTTCCCGCGAATCAGCAACGTGCAGAGCGCGGGAACGAGCGTCACGGCCAGCAGCGTCGCGCCGACCATCGCAAACGTCTTCGTGAAGGCGAGGGGGTGAAAGAGTTTGCCTTCCTGCCCGGTGAGCGAGAAGACCGGCACAAAGGCCAGAACGATGATCGCCATAGAGAAGAAGATTGGTCGCCCGACCAGGCTCGCCGATTCGATCACCACGTCCTTGATTTTCCGCTCGTAGTCCGGCGTCTTGCCCGCGTAGCGCATCGCGTTCTCGGTCACAACGATGCCGGCGTCCACCAGTACGCCAATCGCAATCGCAATCCCGCCGAGGCTCATGATGTTCGAGCTAATCCCAGCGTACTTCATGAACAGAAACGAAATCAGGATTGCCAGCGGCAGCGGGATCGTCACGATCAGGATTGACCGGAAGTGCCAAAGAAACAGAATGTGCGCGAGAGTGACGAGGATGATCTCCTCGATCAGCGAATCTTTCAGCGTGTTCACCGCGCGCTTGATCAGATCGGTGCGGTCATAGAACGGGACAATCTTCACGCCATCGGGCAGCCCCTTCTGCAATTCATTGATCTTCTCCTTGACGCGCGCGATCACCTCCTGTGTGTTCTCGCCGTAGCGGATGATGACTACGCCGCCGACCGCCGCGACGCCCATCTTGTCGAGCGCCCCGCGCCGGAAATCGGGGCCGCTCGCCACGCTCGCCACCTGGCGCAAGTAGACCGGCGTGCCGTTGCGTTCAGTGACGACGATGGATTCAAGGTCGGCCATGTTCTGGATCAGGCCGAGGCCGCGAATCACGTAGTCTTTGCCGCCGCCTTCGATCAGTTTGCCGCCGACGTTGTTGTTGCTCCGCTCTATCGCCATCTTCACGTCAGCGAGCGTCACGCTGTAAGCGCGCAGCTTGTTCGGATCAATGTCCACCTGATACTGCCTCACGTAACCGCCAACGCTGGCAACTTCGGCCACGCCCGGCACGGAATTGAGCTGATAGCGAATGAACCAGTCCTGCAACGAACGCAGCGTGCCCAGGTCCTGCCCCTTGCCTTCAACCGTGTACCAGTAGACCTGGCCGACGCCCGTCGCGTCTGGACCGAGCGTCGGCACCACGCCCGGCGGCATCTGGCTCGCTGCCAGGCTTAACTTCGCCAGCACGCGCGTGCGGGTGAAATACAGATCAGTGTCATCGTTGAAGATGATATTGATCATCGAGAAGCCGAAGGCCGACGAAGAACGGATCACGCGCACCCCGGCGAGTCCCTGTAAATTGACGGTCAGCGGGTAGGTGACCTGATCCTCAACTTCCTGCGGCGAGCGCCCGGGCCAATCGGTGAAGACGATCACCTGGTTCTCAGACAAGTCGGGGATTGCGTCTATCGGCGTGCGCAGCAGTGCCCAGTAACCCCAGCCCGCAATGGCGATATAAGCCAGCAGAACCAGGAATCGGCTGCGAACGGAGAACTCGATGATCCGGCCAATCATTTCTTCCCCCCCTTGTCCGACATGCCTGGCATATTCGGCATGTTCGGCATCGCTCCCGTGCCCGGCTCACCTGCGCTGCCCGGAGCGTTTGGAGAGGCCGCGTTCGGAGTCGCCGCGCCGGACTTCTGTTCGACGGCTTGCTTCAACTGCGTCTCTGAATCAATCAGGTATTGAATGTTGCGCGCCACTTTCTCGCCAGCGCTTAGCCCCGAGCGCACGGTGTAGTACTCCTGCCCCTGCGTGCCGACTTTGATCTCGCGCAGCGAGAAGCGGCCGTTGCCGTCATCTACCAGCACGAGTTGGCGCATCCCCGTGTCAATCACTGAGTCGCGCGGCACGACGAGTTGCGGCGGCTGCCTCACGTCGAGGCTGACGTTGAGGAACATTCCGGGCTTGAGACGCATCGCGGTGTTGTTGAACTCCAGGCGCACCTTCGCCGTGCGCGTCGTCGGCTCTACCAGTGGGTTGATGAAAGCCACGCGCCCGGCCAGCGTGCTGTTGTCGGGCAGCGTCACTTCGCCGCGCAGCCCGGCGCGGACGTTCATCAGATCGCTCTCGTAAACATCGGCCTCGACCCAAATCGCTGAAAGGTCGGCGAGCGTATAGAGTTCGACGTCCGGCATGACGCGCGTGCCGGGGAACGCCTTGCGCGCCGTGATGACGCCCGACGCAGGGGCGTAATAAATAATTGCCTTTCGCACTTTCCCCGTCTTCTCAAGCTCGGCGATCTGCTGCGGCGTCACGTCCCACAATTGCAACCGCCGGCGCGCGGCTTCGACCAGCGAGCCGCCCGAATCGCGCACGACTTCAAACTCGCTCTTGCCGAAGTCCTGTCGCGCCTTGAGTGCGATCAGATATTCCTGTTGCGTGGCGACGAGGTCGGGGCTGTAGAGCGTGAAGAGCGGCTGGCCCTTCGTGATCTGTTGTCCCTCAAAATTACCGAACGCTTGTTCAATCCAGCCTTCGACCTTCGTCTGCACGTGCGTGATGCGCCGCTCGTCGGGCATCACCCGGCCGGTCGTGCGGACGGGCTGGTTGAACGCGCGTGATTCGACGACAGCGGTTTGCAGACCGAGGGCTTGTGCCGTGCTCGGGTCAATCGTGATGACACTTGTCTGCTGTGCGGCATCCGCCTGCTCCATCTCGACGCCGAGTTGACCGGCAGGCACAGCCGGGATCGGCGGCGGGGCCTTTTCCCAGAAGCGCAGCTTGCGAGCGACAGCCGTCTCGCACAGCCCCGGCGAGAAAGCGAACGCGGCCAGCGTCGCCAGCGCGACAATGAGAACAGCGAGGATCAATAGCGCGCGCCAGCGTCTTTTTAGAAATGGAGTCATTCGTTTCATCGTTTACCTCGTCCTTACTTCGTTAATTCGACTCCTGTGAATCGCTCTAGCTCGGCGAGCGCCTTCTGATAGTCAGCCAGCAGTTCGTAATAGCGCGTCTCGTAATCGAGCGCGCGCATCAATGTGTTCAGGAGCGTAAGCATTTCAACCTGTCCGGTCTGGTAAGCCGCGAGCGCGCTTTCGAGCGCGAGCGTCGCCTGCGGAATCAGCCCCTGCTCGTGCAGTTTGATCAACCGCGCTGCCGTACTTGATCGCACACGCGCGTCGCGCAGTTTGTAGCGGATGAGCGATAGGTTTGAATCAAGGCGTGCCTGCGTCGCGGCGAGATTCGCGGCCTGTTCTTTTATCGCGTATCTCTGCTTGGTCGCGGCGTAGAGCGGCAGCCGGAGCGTTACCCCGTAGGTGTAGTAATCAGCGAAGAAAGGCCGGTTGTGATAAGTGAAGTTGAGGCCGACCTCCGGGTACTTTGCCTCACGCTCCGCGAGCCGCAGCGCTTTGTTGTTTCCGTCAATCGTCCGGCGGAGTTGTTTGAGGTCGGGTGCGTTCTCCGCAGCCAGACGCGTGAGTTCATCGAGCGGTGGCGGTTCCGCGCTCATCTTCACTTCGGCGAGCGCACCGATAGGCGTTTCCGGGTCGCGGTAGAGCAGGTTATTGAGTTGCGCCTCGGTGATCGCACGCTTCGATTCGAGCACGCCTTGTTTATCGAGCAGCTCAGTGATCTCGACGCGGGTGTTGATCACGTCCACCTGCTGCGCTTTGCCAACGCTGTAGCGCGCCTCGGCCACCTGCGCGATCTTGTCGAGAATGTCTTTGTCACGGGCCAGCACCGCAAGCGCGCGGTCGGTGTAGTAAAGGTCGTAGTAAGCCGCCTTCACCTCGCTGGTTAGCCGCAGGATCGCCGCCGCGTACTCCTGAAACTTCGCCTCTGCCCCGGCGTACGCCACTTGGCTGCGCAAACGCCTTACGCCGAACCAGGGGAGTTCCTGGCTGAAACCCAGCGCGATTTCGCTGAAGTCATTTTTCAATCCGGCGAAAGGGCCGGGGTTGGTCACCGTGCTGTTGCTGAGCGACACCATTGGATCGGGCAACGCTTTGGCTTGCGGGATGCGCGCCCGCGCAGCGTCGAATTCACGGCGCATCGCTGTGAGTTCGGGGTTGGCTGCGAGCGCCGCTTCAACCAGACTGGCAAGGCTCATGCCGCCTGCCTGGCCTTCGGCTTTGTGCTGTGTTGTGTGCTGTGACGTTTGCTCAGGTGGTTGCTGAACCGTGTTCTGTATTTGCTGCGCCATTCCCGGCAGTACAAATGCGGCGAGAAGGATTGCGAACGTCACAACAGTCAATGGCCACTGTGCGGACTTCGGCTGCGTGGTCTTAAAGATGTTCATCGGTTTTCTGATCGTGCAGCGGGATTGCCGCAGAATGCCCGGCTCTCTCTGTTTGCCATCACAAAAGATGGCGCACAGAAAAAGAGCTGCCTCACCGGAAGCCCTGATTAGCCTTCCAGCACGTCAACAAGGCGCACGACGGCTTTGTTAGATCAGAAATGTGGAGTTGGAGAGAAAGAGATCAGGAGGATCGTGATGAAGAAGGTTGGTTTCAACCGACCTGAAAGAAATGGCGGCAGCGGAGGCTTCAACTTCGCTGAGTGTATCGAGCGAAACAATGCGAACAGTGACAAGGGTAGGCACAGGAGCCAGCGTCAGAGGCGTGAAATTGAACTGCGCGCCGCCAGTGGATTCGCCGCATTTGATCTCGCAGCAGACCATCGCTACGACCGCACCGGTCGGCGATTTCCCTTGTAGGCAGCAGGCCATCTCATCGCATTCGCCTGTCTTCTGCATTGAACAACGGATTGGTGTGATCGAACATCAGCATGGCG
>CAZXHW010000294.1:0-9018 GCA_964639915.1 uncultured Heliomicrobium sp. | reverse complement strand
AGGGAAAAGGCCGACCAGTTCACGCGTGTCTGCCGGATTCCAGTTTTCCATCAGCTTGCCGCCAGCAGGTTTTACCCAGCGGCCGCCGATGTAGTTTTTGTAGACTTGTGCTTTTGTGATGGTTTTTGTTTTAGCCATAAATAATTGAATAAATTCGAACTTGGGATTTTAGAATTGTAGTGAACACTTTTAAGGCTTGTTTCTGAACTGGCTGGCAAAGCGTCGTAACTGTTGAGTTTGTGTTGCAGCCAAGGTCTTCAGGTTTTGGTTTTGCGCTGTTGTTCCATCAGAAGCTTTGTGACAGAGCAGACAACTGACGCGCGCATCGCGCCATTTGCCAGGATGTTTGTGCTGTCGCTCAAGTTCTTCGAATTTGGTCGGCAAATGGCATTTCAGGCAATCTTCGCGCGCTTTGACGTTCAGGTGTTCAGCAATGGCGGGCATTGCTTTTGCTTTGTTGCGAGTGGAAAGGAAATACAGGCCGCCGACAACAACAACAACGATTAAAACAAAAATCAGGTCGCGTGGTTTCATCAAAATTCACCAGAGAAGAAAATGTGAATGCTTAATCAAGGCGGCGACTGTAACAAACCGTTTGATCGAGTGTCCAGAGTTCGTGCTGAATAAATAAAGAGATAGTTGGACTTACCACTTCTCTATTCTTGAGATTTGGCAAAGTAAAAAGGATGGAACTATTTTGCTTGCTGGCGTCCAGTGATCATGAGGCTGGGAGAATTTTCGTACATATGACCGCCAAGCGATGATGGCGATTTGAGAATGAAAACAAACGGGATAACTGCATCTACCAGTGATGAAGAACTGATTCGGCAAATGATTGCCGGAGATGCAGATGCGTTCGAACAGCTTTATGACCGGCGGCAAGCCGCGGTTTATCAGTTTGCATTGCGAATGAGCGGTTCGCCTGTTTTGGCAGAAGATGTAGTGCAAGACGTGTTTATAGAATTCATGCGGGATGCTCATTTGTTTAGTGCCTCCAAAGGCACAGTCACGGGGTATTTGCTGGGAATGGCTAGGCATAGAGTTTTGCGCCGCTTGGAACGGGAACGCCGATTCGTCTCGATTGCCGATTCGGAAGACAGCGACAGGGAATCATCGTCATCTACAAATGGCCACATGCTCGTTGAAGGCAATCCCTTTGGCGATTTTGAGCGCAATCAAACGATTGAATCCGTTCGGCAGGCGATTTTGAGTTTGCCAGAGCATTACAGAGAGATCGTCGTGCTGTGCAGTTTGCACGAAATGAGCTACGAGCAAGCGGCTGAAGTGGTTGGTTGTCCTGTCGGAACGGTTCGTTCGCGGCTCAGTCGGGCCAGAGGAATGCTGGTCGAAAAACTGCAACTGTTGAAAACATCAAGTGCGCCATCAGTTCGTATGGCGCACGCTGGGAGTGAAGCATGACCTGTCAGGAGTTCGATCAAATCGTTGCTGAGCTGGCTGCTGATACATTGACATCGGCCAGAGCCAGAATTGCTGCGTTGGCTCACACCGCAGCTTGCGAACCGTGCAATGACAGATGGATGGCAGAGAAAATCCTGGATAGCGGTTTGTCTGCTGTTGCCGAAAGCACACGTGGCCAACAAACTTCGGTGAAGGTGAAGCAATCGCTGCGCGCGGCTTTTGAAGCGCAGCGGGAAAAAGTTGTTGCGGAAACGGTTGCGACCAACATCGTTCGGTTGCCGGTTCACAAGCCAGCCGTTCGATGGCAATGGACCTGGTCGCTCGCGGCAGCGGCTGCGGTAATTATTCTTGCTGTCTTGGTGTATGTTTGGCGAAATCCTCAAACTTCAGAAAAGGCAGCTTCCGTCGCTACTTCTTCTCCGACACCTGCGGAATCGAAATCATTGTCTGAAACATCTGTCTCGCAAAACGACATAACGCCAAATCTGGCTAATGCAGGAAATCAGCGGAAAGCCTTTGCGCAGAAAAAATTGCTACGTCCAAATCGGCCACGGGCCGCGCAGAGCCGTGAAAATGATTTGGCGGCGAACTACATCCCGCTTAGTTATGGAGCGGCAGCGGTGTCGGAGGAGAGCCTGGTTGTGCGGGTAGACGTGCCGCGAACAACATTAATTGCAATGGGATTGCCGTTGTCGCTAAGCGCAGAATCCGGCGGTGAGTTGGTGAAGGCAGATTTGAGAGTCGGCTTGGATGGCGTTCCGTTGGCCATTCGATTGGTTCAGAAGTAAGGGAGAATGTATGACTAGACGAATTTTATGGATGATGTTCGCTGTTGCTCTTTTGTCATTTACGGTTACAGCGAACGCGCAACCCGGCAGAAGGGGCGGCCCTCCGCCGGGAGTTGGAGGCCCTCCTGATGGCGGCCAAAACCCTGGGCGACCGTTTGGCCCTCCCGGCGGGCAGTTTGATTTGCTGCTGTCTGAAATGCGATTTGGCGGAAAAGTTGTCAAAGGCTCTCCCTATTCGGCATCCATCATCACGGAAAATGTCCAGGTGCTGGCTGACGGCACGCGGATTACCAATAAAGGAGAGGGAAAGTTTTTTCGTGATGGCGAAGGGCGCACACGGCTTGAAAGAACCGTGACCATTGCCGGACCTTTTGTCATCAGCGGCGAAGCTCCCAAAGTCGTTTTTATTTATGACCCGGTTGTCAGTGTGAACTATGTGCTGGATGAAAAGAATAAGTTGGTTCGCAAGATGGCTCCCTCTGGCCCACCGCCAGGGCAAAGACCTTTAGTTACTGAAAGCGCAAAAATTGAATCTTTAGGCAAGCAAACGATCGAGGGCGTGGAGGCTGAAGGAACACGAACTACTGTGACAATCCCCATCGGGCAGATCGGCAATGATCGTCCGATAGACATTGTTTCGGAACGCTGGGAAGCTGTTGAATTGAAAGTGGTCGTGCTGAGCAAGCATAAAGATCCGCGTTTGGGCGAAGTGATTTACCGGCTGGCAAATATCAATCGCGCTGAACAGCCAAAAGCACTGTTTGAAGCTCCGGCAGATTACAAGGTGGTAGAGGAAGAACGCCATCGTGGCGGCCCGCCAAGAGGCGGAAAAAGGCCATTTTGATCTTCGGAGAACACTTTTTCAGCATTTGAAAAAATCCCCGGCCTTTCTGGAACTAATTTCAAGGCGAGTGTCCATCCACATTGAAAAACGAATTCATCGGATTGGTGATTTTGTCAGGAGAGAACGCCAGGCGGTGTTCATATGACCATACCATTTATATTCGATTTAGATCGGGGAGATTCAATGAAGAAACCCAGAACAAGTTTGAATGCAGTTTTAATGGCTCTGCTGGCGCTCAGCTTCTCAGTTGCGGCGTTGGCCCAATCGCGGCCGCAGTTTGATCAGCTTGGAAGGCTGAAACACGCGTTACAGAGTGCCAATGCTCCCGCGCTAAGCACTGCTCAGGAAGATCAACTGAAGACTTTGATTCAGCAGGCACGCGAGGCACATAAATCCGCGACCCCTGATCCCGCAGTGAAGGCTGCACACGATGCTTATGAAGCCGCCATCCTGGCGGGTGATCAGGCCGCAGCCAACGCACAAGCCGGAATCCTGGCCAATCTGATGGCAACCGCAAATAGCAATCGCCTGAAGGATCAGGCCAGCTACACGATTCAAGCTCTGAATGTGCTTAAAACCAATCAGGCCCAAATTGACGCTTTAACACAAAAATTTGAAGCTACTGGGGTCGTGCATTTGCTGGGTTCATTGTTTGGCGGTCCTGGTGGTCCGGGAGGACCCGGTGGGCCGAGAGGGCCAGGTGGCCCAGGCGGAAGACCTGATGGGCCGCCTCCGGGAGGCCGTTTTGGCGGCGCACCGGGCAGACCTTTTTAAGTGAAATGTTTTTGCTGAATGAAGCAGATAGAAGTTAAATGATCGCCGTGATTGTGGCGCTGGTTAGGGCCTCAATCACGGCTTTTTATTGGGCAGCGGCCAGAAGGGGATCAGCGAACTTTACCCATTAGCTTTTTGATGAACGGTGTCACGGCAAGCAGTAGAACCGCTGCGATGATCGGAACAGCGGAAACCTTGCCGAATAGCCCAACCAGCGCGTCTTGTGAACCCGCTTCAAAGTATCCGGCGACAATCCCAGCGGCAAAGTTGCCGAAGGAAATCGAAAGAAACCAGATTCCCATCATCAACCCAGCCAGACGCTGCGGCGCAAGCTTGGTTGTTGTGCTCAGGCCAACTGGATACAGGCAGATTTCACCGATGGTTTGCAGCATGTAAACGCCGACCAGCCACCAGGGACCGGCTTTGCTACCGCTGACCAGCAACAGCGAAGCGACCAACAGCAACGAAGCTCCAAGACCCACAAATAAAAGACCTAGCGAGAATTTGACGGGGCTTGAGGGCTGCTTATCGCCCATCTTTTGCCACAGTAGGACAAACAATGGAGTCAGAGCTACGACGAAAATGGCGGGAAGTGATTGATACCAACCTGCCGGAAATTCGCGCCCAAAGACATGTCGGTCAGTCAGATCGCGTGCGAAGAGGCTGAAGCTCGACCCGGCTTGCTCGTAACAAGCCCAGAAAATGATCGCGAACAGGAAGAGGATGATGATTGCGCCAACTGGCTTCTTTTCTTCCGGCTTCAGGAAGAATAGGAAAAGCCATCCAATGAAGAGAATCACTCCGCCGACCATGATCGAGGATTGGTTTCTTACGATTGGCTCAGGCCCAAAGAAAAGCAGCACTACGGCAGCGCTGATTGCGGCCATAAACAAAATTCCCTGAACTCCTCTTTTTCGCGTTTCGGCCGAACTTTGCACGGGCGCATGTCCCACATGCGCCAGACGATCCTTGCCCAGCACGTATTGAATTAAGCCAAAGGTCATCCCAATGCCGGCCGCAGCAAAGCCCAAATGCCAGTTGATCTGTTCGCCTAGATAGCTGCAAACAAGTGGCGCTAGAGAAGCTCCGATGTTGATGCCCATATAAAAAATCGAAAAGCCTGCGTCGCGCCGCTGGTCTTGTGGGCTGTAGAGCTCGCCGACAATCGTGCTCACGTTCGGCTTCAGCAGCCCTGTGCCAAGAACAATCAAAACTAATCCGGCGAAAAATGTGTAATTCGAAGGAAATGCTAAAGAAAAATGGCCAAGCGCGATGATGATGCCGCCGATCAAAACAGACCGCCGCGTTCCTAAGACTCTATCCGCGATCCACCCGCCTGGAATGGACATTAAGTAAACGGAACCTACGTAGGCTCCGTAAATGCTTGCTGCTGTTTTTGTGTCCATTCCCATGCCGCCGCCAGTTACGGCAGTTGTCATGTACAAAATTAGCAACGCACGCATGCCGTAATAACTGAACCGCTCCCACATCTCAGTGAAAAAGAGCGTCGTCAGTCCGCGCGGATGTCCGCCAATACCAGAATTATCCTGGGAAGAATCGAAAGTTGCCGCAGATCCCACGTTGGAAGCCTGAGTTGCCATGTCTGTTTTGCTCCGATTTGAGTTTAGGTGAGTGAAAAGCGCGCGAAGCCTAGCACAGGCCAGCAGATAGCGGAAGACTTTGGCCGGAAGACACGTAATCTTTTGGTTAAGTAAGTGGTTACTTACAAGCTTGCCTTGCCAGTTCCCGAGGTCGTGTGGTAAGTAAGTAGGCACTTACTTACAAAAGTGAGCGGCGAAAGCGAAAAGCAGTTCGCTGAAATCAAGATGAAGGACAAAGGCTGGGCAAGACGGTAAAGCACAGCCGGAAACGCGCCAGGAATGACACCAAGCAAAAAGATTCATGAGCGGTTGGAAGAAAAATCTACCAGCCGAATGGCTGCGGAAGATCGCCGCCAGCAAATTTTGGAAGTTGCGCTGCAACTTTTCTCGCAAAGCGGTTTTCGCGGCACGACGACGAAAGAAATTGCGCTGGCTGCCGGAGTCAACGAAGCAATCATTTATCGGCACTTCGCGACAAAAAGCGAACTTTATTCGGCGATTATGGATTGCAAAGCAAAATCTCCGAATGTGCAGCAGATGCAGTCTGTTTTGAACGAAGCGATGGAATCCGGCGATGACCGTCGTGTGTTTGAATCGCTGGCTTTCAATGTTCTGGAATTTCACGATCAGGATGATATGGCGATGCGCATCCTGCTTTACAGCGCGCTGGAAGGGCACGAACTCGCCGAGATGATTTATCGTAACCACATTGCCAAAACACATCGCCAGTTGACGGATTATGTCGAAAAACGCGTTGCCGACGGCGCATTTCGCCCGGTGGATGCAATGACAGCAGTCAGATGTTTTATGGGAATGGTGATAAACCATGTCATGTTCAAAAAGTTTTTTCAGCGTTACGACAGCGAACCAATGACCATGACGAATCGTCAGGCGGCGGAGCAATTCACAACCCTGTTTCTTGTCTCAATGACAACAACCACAACCTTGCCACGGCAAACACAGTCGAAAAAATAATAACTTCACCCCAATTCTGAGTGAATTAGATGAGTGAACGAAAACCGTTTCAGGAGAAGGAAAAATTGAGCTTCACAAAAAGCAATCTAGTGCTCTGTTCTGCGCTTTTATTTGTCGCAATTGGCGCAGCATGTTCAAAAGCAGCGAAGCAATCGGAAGCAACGGCAGATGCGGCAGGGAAACCGGCCGCGACTGCCACTCCGCAGCCCGTTGATGTGACGACGGCTGCGGCGCTCACGCGCAATTTGCAGCGAAGAGTGGAAGTTGTCGGTTCGCTGGCGGCGGATGAAGAAGTCGTTATCTCCGCGCAAGTTGCTGGCGAATTATCGCAACTGAATGTTGATTTCGGCAGCTACGTTTCCCAGGGACAAGTGATTGCTGTCATTGACCAGCGCGATGCCAAACTGAAAGTCGAACAGGCCGAAGCTACGTTGAAACAAACCATGGCGCGGCTGGGAATGAGGGAGGGGGAAAAGTTCGACCCGCATCAGAATGCGGATGTGCGTGTTGCCAAGGCTTCGCTGGATTGGGCGCAAATGGATTTGGATCGCAACTCCAAGCTGATTGAGCAGGGAGACATCTCGCGTTCGATTTATGACCAGGCTTCGACGCAGCACAATCTTGCCAAAGCCCGTTATCAGGCGGCGTTGGATGCTGTGAATCAGCAACTGGCAGTTGTTGAGCAGCAACGCTCAGCCTTGGCGCTGGCCAAAAAAGCCATTACAGACACCGTCGTTCGCTCGCCGATCAGTGGCGCGGTCAAAGAGAAAATTGCCGCGAAAGGCACTTATTTAGCAATTGGCGGCAAGATTGTTTCACTCGTCAAAATCAACCCGCTCAGGTTGCGGGCAGACATTCCGGAATCGTCTGCAGCGGCTGTTCGCAAAGGGCAGACGATGACACTGACTGTCGAAGCTTTTCCAGGGCGGACATTTACAGGACGTGTGGTTCGCATTGGTCCTTCGTTGAATGAACAGACGCGCTCTCTGACCGTTGAAGCCGAAGTCGGGAATTCCGGCAACCTGCTGCGTCCGGGAATGTTTGCCAAATCGCAACTGATCACTGCCAATGACGCCCCTGCCATTATGGTTCCCGCTCGATCCGTGGTCAGCGTTGCGGGACTTACCAAAGTCTTCGTCATTGAAAATGGCAAAGCTACTGAGCGTGTGATTAAAACCGGGCTGACGGACGGAGATTTAGTCGAGGTTGTCGAAGGAATAACGTCCGGTGAGACGGTTGCCACCAGCAACCTCGATAAACTGCAAACTGGCAGTGCTATCAGCAATAAATAAAAGTTAGCCGATGGAGCCGCGCCGCACGGAAGGAGCTTTCGTGTATTTTCGTATGGCTTCAATCAGCAGGAGAGAGCATGCAGAAATTAGCCGAAATCTGTGTTCGCCGTCCGGTCTTTGCCACGATGTTGATTATGACGCTGGTGGTCATGGGAATCTTCTCGTACCAGCGGCTGGAGGTTGAACGGTTCCCGCGCGTTGAATTTCCTTCCATTATCGTAACGACCTTGCTGCCGGGTGCCGCGCCGCAGGAAGTCGAAACTGAAATCACAGACAAAATCGAAGAATCGCTGAACACGATCAGCGGCATTGAAGAGTTGCGCTCGACTTCCTCCGAAGGCGTTTCGCTGGTAATTGTCCAGTTTGATTTGAATCGCGAACTGGATTCAGCGGCGCAGGACGTGCGCGACAAATTGAACCTGGCATTGCCGCTGTTGCCGCCGGACGTTGAACAGCCTGTGGTTCAAAAAATTGATCCGGATGCGTCGCCAATTATGACGGTTTCGGTCGCCTCCAACCGCACTGTGCGCGAAATGACCGAGTACGTGGATAAAGTTTTGCGCCGCCAACTTGAATCCGTGGATGGCGTCGGACAGGTATCAATCATTGGCGGCCGCAAGCGCCAGATCAACGTTTTACTGGATGGCGATAAGCTTCGAGCTTACAACCTGACCGTGGCGCAGGTGTCAGCCGCGCTGCAAAGCCAAAACATAGAAGTTCCCGGCGGACGTGTTGAACAGGGAAATCGCACGCTGACCTTGCGGACCCTGGGACGGGTCCAAAGTTCTGCTGATTTCAACAATCTAGTCGTCGCCAATCGCGATAGTTATCCGATCAAAATTTCCGATGTCGGCCACACAGAAGATGGCGTGGAAGTGGAAGAAACCGGCGGCCTGCTGAATGACAAACCTGCGCTGCTGCTCAATATCCGCCGCCAGTCAGGCAAAAATACCGTAGACATCATCAAGAACATCAATACCCGGCTGGGCGAATTGCGAAAAACAGTCCCGCCGGGCTATGCGCTGCAAGTTGTCCGCGATCAGTCCGTATTTATTCTGGCTTCATTCCACGCTGTGCAGGAGCACTTGATTTTGGGTTCGCTGCTGGCGTCACTGGTCGTTTGGTTGTTTATGCGCAACCTGCGGGCGACGATCATTTCAGCGATTGCCATTCCTACTTCGATTGTTTCCACGTTTGCGGTAATGGAGTATTTCGGCATCACACTAAACGCGCCTTCGATGCTGGGACTGACGCTATCGGTTGGTATTGTGATTGACGACGCGATCGTGGTGCTGGATAACATCTTCCGTTACATAGAAGAGAAA
>CAZXHW010000293.1:8734-9023 GCA_964639915.1 uncultured Heliomicrobium sp. | reverse complement strand
CACGCAAAGCCAAGGCAAAAACCAGCACGCGTAAAAAAGCCGCAGCAAAGGGGGCCAAAAAAGCCATCAAGAAAGCATCTGAGCGCAAAATCCCGTCTACTCCAAGTCCTTCAGATGTTGAAATTACGGGTTTGGAAGAATAGTGCCATCGGGAATTTCGCGGCTCCTTGCTCAATGATTCTGAAACTGTAGAATACCCGCGACCGTGACCAGATCTCACCTTTGTAAAACTCGACAAGGAGCAATCAATGTTCAATCGCCGTTTGCCTGGCATCGTCGTCACAACACT
>CAZXHW010000293.1:0-8724 GCA_964639915.1 uncultured Heliomicrobium sp. | reverse complement strand
GGTTTGTGTGCTGGCCGTTTCGTCTGCCGCAGCCCAAAACAAAAAATCCCCGATTGATAAATTCCGACAGCTTGAAGAAATTCTGCCGACTCCGAATGACCAACGGACGGCCTCGGGCGCGCCGGGTCACAAATACTGGCAGCAAAGAGCCGATTACGTCATTGATGTCGAACTCGACGATGTCAATCAGCGCATCATCGGTTCTGAAACGGTCACGTATTTTAACAATTCGCCTGATACGCTCAGCTATTTATGGCTGCAACTGGATCAAAACCTGTTTAAGAAAGGCTCCGATGCCGATTTGACCAGCACGGCTCCGTCTTTGGAGCGGATTCCACTGTCGGCGGCGGAAAGTTTGGTGGCATTGACGAATGATTTTGGCTACAAGATCACTGCCGTCAAAGATGCCAAAGGCGCTCCTCTACCGCACACCATCGTCAAAACGATGATGCGGATTGACTTGAAAGAACCGCTCAAGCCCGGGGGCAGTTTTGTTTTTTCCTTAGATTGGAACTTCAAGATTGTGGACGCTAAAAAGAATCGCGCGCGTTCCGGTTTGGAATACTTTGCGGCAGATGGCAACTACCTTTACGGATTGGCGCAGTGGTTTCCGCGAATGGCCGCGTACAACGACGTTTCAGGTTGGCAGCATAAACAGTTTCTGGGCGCTGGCGAATTCACACTCGAATTCGGCAATTACAAAGTTCGCATCACTGTTCCGGATGATCATGTCGTCGGCGCGACTGGCGTGCTGCAAAACCCCGAAGCCGTTTTGACGCCGGCGCAGCGGCAGCGTTTGGAGCAAGCCAAAACAGCGACCAAGCCGGTTTTCATTGTCACGCCCGAAGAAGCCTTGGCCAACGAAAAGTCCAAACCCAAAGGCAAAAAGACCTGGATATATCACGCCGACAATGTTCGCGATTTCGCTTTTGCTTCATCGCGCAAGTTCATTTGGGATGCTCAACTCCACAAGGCTGCTGGCGTCACACCAGCCGCAGGGACAATGGCGATGTCGCTGTATCCCAAAGAAGGCAATCCACTTTGGTCGCAGTATTCGACGGCTTCGATCATTCACACGTTAAACGTTTACTCGCGTTATTCCTTCGATTTTCCATACCCTGTGGCGTATTCAGTCAACGGACCGATCAGCGGCGGGATGGAATATCCGATGATGTGTTTCAACGGTCCACGTCCTGATCCGGATGGAACGTACTCAGCGCAGACCAAATATGGATTGATTTCCGTCATCATTCACGAAGTCGGCCACAATTACTTTCCGATGATTGTCAATTCCGACGAACGCCAGTGGACGTGGATGGACGAAGGCATGAATACCTTCCTGGAATATCTGGCCGAACAGGAATGGGAATCGAACTATCCTTCGTGGGGAGGCGAACCGCGCCAGATTGTGGATTACATGATGAGCGACCAAGCCGATCCGATTATGACCAATTCGGAATCCATTGTTCGGCTGTTCGACAATGCTTACCTGAAAACCGCGACCGGGTTGAACATCCTGCGCGAAACAATTCTTGGCCGCGAACTGTTCGATTTTTCGTTCAAAACCTTTTCCGAGCGCTGGAAGTTCAAACGTCCTATGCCCGCAGACTTTTTCCGCACGATGGAAGACGCCAGCGGAGTTGACCTGGATTGGTTCTGGCGCGGATGGTTTTACACCAACGAACATTGCGACATTTCGATTGAAGGCGTGAAGTGGTTCAACATTGATTCACATAACCCGGAGGTCGAAAAAACGATTGCCAAACAGCGCCAAAAAGCCGAGCCGGAATCGCTAGCGCAACAGCGAAACAAGCCGCTGGCCAAGTTGATTGATAAGGATGCCGGGCTGAAGGATTTTTATAACAACTACGATCCGCTGGCTGTCACCGAAGGCGAGCGCGCTGGATATCAGCAACTTCTTTCGACGCTCAGCACCAAAGAGAAAGAACTCTTCAACAACGGCATGAACTTTTACGTCGTGGATTTGAAAAACGTTGGCGGGTTGGTGATGCCTGTGATCTTTGCCATTGAATACGCTGACGGATCGAAAGAAGAGCTTCGTATTCCGGCGGAAATCTGGCGGCGGAACAACGTTCAGGTTTCCAAGCTGATCGTCACGCCGAAAGAGATCAAATCTATCGCGCTCGATCCGCACCTGGAAACCGCAGACACGGATTTGAACAACAATTTCTGGCCGCCTCGGCCGGTAAAATCACGCTTCCAATTGTTCAAGGAACAGTTGCAACCAAACCCGATGCGCGATCAAAAAGCGAAATCTCCGTCGGCCAGCGGACAGCAGTAAGGAGAAGCCGGAATGTGGGATGCTGAATGCGGAATACTTGGCCGAAAGCGATCAGTTTTTCTGAAGGCACTGCTGTTTGGCTTGGTATTGCTCGGACTGCCGATTCAGCATTCAGCATTCAGCATTCCGACTTCTCATAAGGTTCACGTCAGCGTCGCGCAGCTTGAATACAACCAAAAATCTCAATCGGTTGAAATCACCTTGCGGGTTTACGCAGACGATTTGGAAAACGCCGTCAGCCAGCATGCAAAGCGGCCAGTCAAAATTGATCCGGCAACGGCAAATAAAGACAAACGAATAGCAGAAGCGATCTTGGCTTACATCCGCAAAAGCCTGGAATTAAAATCAAAAGGTGGCAACCCCGTAAAACTCAACTGGGTTGGAATGGAATGGCAAGTGGATATGTACTGGCTTTATGTGGAAGGGAAACTGCCTGCAATTCCTGCCAGTGCTAATGGGCTGGACGGCGCACAGCTTAGAAATAAAGTTTTCTGCGACCTGTTTGACGATCAGGTAAACATCGTTAACACCAAAATCCATGAAAAACAGGTTGGCTTAATGTTTGAGGCTAAAGATGGCTTCAAAATTATTACAGACCGTGTTATGTCTAAGTCGAAATAATCACTGGATCGGCGATGGATGGCGTTGGCTGCTTATTCTTTCCGATTAAGACCCCTGCACAATAAAACAATGCGACACGAAATCCTTTTTTCCGGGTCGTATTTGTCCAACACCTGCTACGTCAAACTGCTGTTTCAGGCAGTACATGACTCACCAGTTTTCGAGAGCAAAATCTGCAATATCAGTAAAATGTCCAGACTGAAATTGCGGACATCCCCGAAAATTACTCCACGGACAAAAGGATTTCGCATCGCATTCAAAGTACCCCGACTCCGCGAAGAGCAGGGGAGTAAGGTTTAACGACCTCACTCAGTACCAAGCGCATAATGCCGATCCTTAGCGTCCAAGTCCTTAATTCGGGTAAAAAACTCGCTAAAATAATTGCTAGGGAGTTGCTAAGGCGGTTATGGTCAATCTGATCAAGCAGTTATATCGGTTCGAGCAGTTTCAAGTTGATGTCACGAATCGGCTTTTATTACGCGATGGAGAGAATGTCGCGCTTGCTCCGAAGGTTTTCGATCTGCTTTTGCTGTTGGTGGAACGGTCCGGCGATGTGCTGGGAAAAGAAGAGTTGATGCAGTTGCTTTGGCCCGACACATTTGTCGAGGACAACAACCTGACGGTTTCCATGTCGGCATTGCGCAAAGCACTGGGCGAAGGCAAAGACGGAATGAAGTTCATTGAAACCATTCCGCGACGAGGCTATAGATTTGTTGCTCCCGTAACTAAGGGAGAAGAAACTTTGCCGCCGACAAAACGGGAAACAGAATCAGTTTCGGCGCTGGCTGTGGTTGAACCTGTAGAGGATGAAGAGTTATCCGCTGTAATTGATTTTTTACCTGCACCCGCAAATCGGCTCAGTCGAAGTTGGCCAGTCTTTCCCAGGCAGCGATTTTTGGCCGTCGGGGGATTATTGATAGTCGCTTTTGTGGCCGGAGTATTTTGGTGGGAAAAAGGTTTGGGGACGAGTTCAGGCGAAATTCGTTCCATCGCGGTTTTACCTCTCAAACCGCTCAGCGTGGAAGCTGGTGATGAGTTGTTAAGTCTGGGAATGGCTGACGCTTTGATTACGCGGTTGAGTAATACGGGCAGAATTGTGGTACGGCCAACCAGCGCAATTGCCAAATACAATCGCCCAGATCAAGACCCGCTGGTCGCCGGACACGATTTGGGAGTGGACGCCGTCTTGGAAGGGCGAATTTTGCGTGATGGGGATCAAATTCGCATTACAATTCAATTGTTGCGGTTGCCAGTCGGCAATGTCATTGGTGCCTGGGAGTTCGACGAGAAGTTCACCAACATTTTGTCTCTGCAAAAAGAAATCTCCGAAAAAGTCGCTTTGCGGCTGACGATCAAACTGAATGAAGCCGAGCGAAAATTGCTGACCAAGAATTACACCGAAAACACAGCCGCCTTTGAAGCTTATCTGAAGGGCCGTTACTTCTGGAACAAACGCGCGCCGGACAGCTTTCCCAAAGCGATTGAGTATTTCAATCAGGCCATTGAGCTTGATCCAACCTACGCGCTGGCTTATGCCGGACTCGCCGATACCTTTGTTGTGATGGCCACGCCATACGTGTCCCTGAATGGCAGGAAAGGAACAAATTACTGGGACAAGGCAAAAGCCGCCGCATTGAAAGCGCTGGAAATTGATGAATCTCTGGCTGAAGCGCACGCGTCACTTGGCGCGGTTTACGCTTCCGGAGACGATGCTGCCGCTCACCGCGAATTCGACCGAGCGATTGAGCTAAATCCGAATTACGCGACGGTTTATAACTTTTACGCTGTTTGCCTGATCGGCGATGCCAACCTGGAAGATGCCTTGGTCAAAGTCTCAAAAGCGCATGAGCTTGACCCGCTGTCGGTTCCCATTGTCACCAGCCACGGAGTTGTTTTGTGCCGATTGCGCCGACCGGACGACGCCATTGAGCAGCTTAGAAAGGCCGAAGAGCTGGATCCGAACTTTGCGCGACTGCATTGGGGCTTGGGCCTAGCGTATGAGCAAAAAGGGAATTTCGACGAAGCAATTGCCGAATTTCAAAAAGCTGTGAAACTGACGAATGGCGGAATTGTTGCGCTGGCCAGCCTGGGCCACGCGTATGGGATGTCAGGTCGCCGAACCGAAGCGCAGCAGGTGTTGACGCAGATTCTGGAAAAAAACGAAAAAGAAGAAAAGAATCCTTACTACCTGGCTGCGGTGTATGCAGGACTGGGTGACAAAGAAGCGGCCTTCGAGGTGCTGGAAAAGAATCGAGGAAATTATGCGGCTGGCCTGCTGAAAAACGATCACCTTTTTGATTCACTCCGCTCCGACGCCTCAAGATTTGAAGCGCTTTTGCGAAAGTAAGCTTTGAATCAAATCACTTCTGCCTGCCGAAAGGCGTCAATTTCGTCTTCACGAAATCCCAGTCCAAGCAGAACTTCGTTGGTGTGTTCGCCCAGCATAGGCGCTCTGTGGCGAATCGCCCCCGGCGTTTCTGACAACTGCACAGGCGTATTTGAAAGCGGAATCGGTTTGATGCCGTCAGGGTATTCGGTGAACTTGAACAGGCCGCGCGCTTTTACCTGCGGATCGTCGAACACTTCGCCAAGCTGGAACACCTTTCCGCAGGGAATGCGCGCTTGGTCGAGTTTCTGGATTGCCTCTACGGTCGTCAATTGAGAAATCCAGGCATTCATCGCTTCGTTGATCAACTCGTAGTTGTTTCCACGTGCCAGGTCGTCAACACAGCGCGGATCGTCCAGCAAATCCAGCCTGCCAACTAATCTCGCCCAACGCTTAAACATCGGCTGGCCGATGGTTGCCACGATCAACCAGCCGTCTTTGGTTTTGTAACAATCAGATGGCGCAGCGGTGTACCCGGTGTTTCCTTGTTGCTTGCGAACCAGGTCTAAGACATATCGTTCCGCCAACAAGCCTTGCATAAACATCATGCCGGTCGCCAGCAGTGAGCCGTCAACAATCTGGCCGCGCCCGGTTTTCTGTCGCTCAAACAGCGCCACCATCACGCCAAACGCCGTGTGCAGCGCAGTGCCGAAATCTTCAAACGGAACAACGCTACGAATCGGTGGGCCTGGAGTTCCCGTCAGCGTCATTGCTCCGGACATCGCCTGGATCACGGGATCAAAGCCGACTCGATTGGCATAAGGTCCTTCGTGTCCATAAGTCGAGATGCGGGCAAGGATCACGTCGGGTTTGATGGCCTTCAGCGATTCGTAATCGAGTTCCAGCTTAGCCAGAACGTCCAGCGGCAAGTTGGCGACGATAACATCGGCGGAAGCGATTAGCCGACGTTTGATCTCGCGGGATTCGGGATGCGCTGGATCAAGCGTAATGCCTTTTTTGTTACGGTTCAGGCCTATGAACATCGGTCCTTCGCCGGGGTGATCGGCTGGAGCGGTAATCGGCGAAACATAACGATCTTCGCCGCCCTCACGCCGTTCGATGCGAATGACTTCCGCGCCCATATCTGCCAACAACATCGCGCAATACGGCCCGGCGATGTAGCGGCCAAAGTCCAAAACGCGAATGCCTTCAAGTGGAAGAGTCATAGGAAAATCAAAAGGCAAAAGGAAAGAGAATGCTCTGACCTTTTGCCTTGGCTGTCAGTAGATTGCTGTTTTATGCAGATCGCTTGCGCGCGATTGAAATCAGGAAGCCAACCAATCCGCCAAAAATGACCATTGCAAAAACGTTTGCCCAAGGACCGGAAGTGATAAAACTGCCATCACCGATGCCAAGCATGGCTTCGCCTTTGCCAGGTCTGTTTTGTATGTTTTCCAGCGCGATGCGCGCAACCGAAACAACCAAGCCACCAATTGCGCCGCCTGCAATCAGCCCGGAACTTAGCAGCACGCCTTTGCCGGTTTCCTCTTCGCTCAGGGATTCCTGCCGGTCAGACCTTGTCAATTTGTTGATCAGTGCTCTCACCATTCCTCCTGCGAAAATCGTCGCCGAAGTGGAAATCGGCAAATAGATGCCAACGGCCACAGGCAGCGCGGCAATGCCCAGGATTTCGAGCGTAATAGAAATGAACATCCCGATCAGGATCAGCACCCATGGCAGCCGCTGTGTCAGCACGCCGTCTACCAGAATGCCCATCAGCGCGGCTTTGGGAGCTTCCAGCTTGTTGATCTCGTCCACTTCATAGTGCGGCTTGCCAGCTTCATCAATCAGCAGTTTGCGTTCGCGACCGGAATCCTGAATGGCAATCTCGCGGTAGATGTTGTCGTCCAAACCGCGCGCATCGCCGATCAGTTTGGTTTCGCCGCCTGGCGTGAACGACTGATTTTTCAGCGCGCCCAGCTTGTTATCGCTCAAACCTTCGGGTTTGCCGCCCACGCCAGGGTTCACCAGGTAATGTATTTTGTTGTCGTCGCCGATTAGGTATTTGCCTGCCGGGATTTTGGATTTGCCATCACCTGCATCCGCAGCCACTGTCAGGCGCAATGTGCGGTAGGTTTTGCCGTCTTCCGGTTTCAAACGCCCGCTCCACGTTTCGCCCACTTCAGCCGCATTAGCGGTGTAGCTGGGATAAAGTCGCGGCAGAATGTTCTGATAAGAATCATTGAGGAACAGCAGCGTCCAGCCGACGACTGCTGCCGAAGCCATAACGCCGATCAGCAAGCCAAGCTGTTGATATTTCGGTGTTCCGCCGACCAGAAAGCCTGTTTTCAAATCCTGTGATGTGCCGCCCGCGTTCGCCGCCGCCACGCAAATGACAGCGCCAACCGTCAACGCGACAACGCGCCATTCGGCTCCTGCACGTCCCAGACTCAAATAGATCAACGACGTGAAGAGCAATGCGGCAATCGTCATCCCTGAAATGGGATTGGCTGACGTGCCAATCTGCCCAGTGATTCGCGAAGACACGGTGACGAAGAAAAAGCCGAAGACCAGGATCAGAATGGTGGAAAGCAAATCTACTTGCAGTTGCGGCAGCAGCCAGATCAACAGGGCCACTAGCACCACGCCAATCATTGCCTGCGCGATGGGAATGTCGCGTTCCGTGCGGCTTTGTGAAGCCGGGCCACCGCCGCTGAAATCTTTGACGCCCGCGGTGAAGGCTCTGGCAATCGTCGGCAGCGAACGAAGCAAGCTGATGATCCCGCCCGTTGCCACCGCGCCCGCCGCGATGTAGCGCACGTACCGATCAAAGACTTGTCCGGCAGACATATTGCGAATCAATTCGCCTGCTTCTGCTGGGAAAATGTTGATCTCCAATCCCGCGCCGAAGAATTTTATCAACGGCACCATCACCAGCGCAGCAACCACGCCTCCGCCGAGCATATAAGACGCCGTGCGCGGTCCAATGATGTAACCCACGCCGAGCAGCTCCGGTGAAATCTCCGCCGCGATTCGCGCATTCTGGTACCAGCTCAGGACTTTTGCCGGGACATCCTTCCAGAACTTAAAACCCAGCATCAGGAACTTGTAAACGAGGCCAACGCCAAATCCTAGAAAAACGGTTTTGGCATCGCTTCCGCCTTTTTCACCAGCGACCAGAACTTCTGCGCAAGCCGTGCCTTCGGGGTAGGGAAGATTACCGTGTTCCTTGACGATCAGGCTGCGGCGCAGCGGGATCATCAGTAACGTGCCGAGCAATCCTCCGGTCAAGGCGATTAGCGCTGTCCGCAAGACATCCAAATCCAGCCCCAGAATCAGCAGCGCCGGAATCGTAAAGACGATGCCGCCAGCGATGGATTCTCCCGCGGAGCCAGTGGTTTGAACGATGTTGTTTTCCAGGATCGTCGAGCGTCCCAGCATTCGCAGCAGCGTGATAGAAAGCACGGCGATGGGG